>NZ_JBFWVN010000023.1:0-44090 GCF_050246715.1 Methylocystis sp. | reverse complement strand
TCCCTCCAACGCGTTCCATAAAGTGCGGTCCTAGAAGGGGTGAAAAACCCGAACGCCGCCGCGCGGCCATGCCGCCCGACATCACGACGACGCCGAAAGTCGCGCCGTCACGAATAAGACGGGCTAGAACCTCAGCTCCAGAAATGTTGCGGCGTTACAAATTGATGTGTGAAGAGATTAAGATCGAGCCCGAAATGTGAGTTATCAATAGGGTGATATGTGCATCCCCGGCGCCCGCTCCCGCACAAGCGCCCTTAGCGCCGACGACGGAACGTTTGACGCGAACCCGGGAACTGGCGTCCAGCAGCGCCTAATGCCTCGTTCACTCCCCGTCAATCCACGCCGGCGCGTCGATGTTCGTCGATCCGTTTAAAGACCGGGCTTCGGAAAAACCCTCTTCCAGTCGTTCTTCATGCTGACGACAATCCAGCCGCGCGACTGCGCCTCGTCGAGACCGCGATTCAAGCGCCCGACGGCGGATTTGCGGTCGTAGGCGGCTTCTCTCTGCGCGTCGTCGTGATGAACGATGAGGCCGAAGCGCGCGCCTTTGCCGGCGGTCGTCCATTGCAGCATTTCGAAGTCGCCGTCGGAATTGCCGAAGGCGGCGATCGGACGTCGGCCGAGATATTCATTTATCCCGACCGGCTTTCCAGCCTTGTCGTCGATGAAATTGACTCGTGGTTCTCGTAGCAGCATCGGTTCGCCGTCCTTGACGACGAATTTCGTCACGATCGTCGAGCCGATCACCATGTCGGGCGGCACGCCATAGACGCGCTCGGCGAAAGCTCTGATGAATTCCGAGCCGCCCCCCGAAACGATATAGGTCTTAAAGCCATTGGCGCGCAGGTAGGAAAGCAATTCGAGCATCGGCTGATAAACCAGTTCGTCATATCGCCGCTTGAAAAAGGGGTGGATCGCGGTCGCAAGCCACTGCGCCACGGTCGCCTGGAATTCCTGTGGCGTATTGCCCGCATGAGTCGCGGTGACGAGTCGCAACGCAGTTTTTTCGCCCCCGGCGGCAAGCGTTTTGAAATCATTTTCCAGCGCCGCCTTAAAGGGCTGTTTCTTGCGCCATTGGGGATGTTTGGGCGCAAGCGCCTTTACCCGATCCAGCGCGAAGAAGAGTTGCGAATAGGCTGGCCATTCGGTCCAAAGCGTTCCGTCATTGTCGAAAACCGCGATGCGATCCTCGGGCTTTACGAATTCGGGCCCGCCCTCGGCCGTCACCCGAGCGACGAAAGCGATGATCGCCTGTTTGGCGGCGCCGTCATTCCAGGATGGCAGAGCGTCGAGCGCCAGCGCTGGCCGCATGAAAAGGGCCGCCCATGTGAACGCGACGAAGACGAACGCTCTCACGGCTCTCACTCCCTGTGCTCGCTCGGCGGGCCTGCGCTTGGCGCTGAAGGAACAGCGCTCGCCGGCCCGGTTTAGGCTTGTCGAAGCCAAGAAGGCCGCTATCTGCGGAAGCATATAAAAATCGCCTTTAAGTGAGGAAGACGCTCATGCGACTGACTGCGGTCTTAACGCTCGTGGGCGCGCTGGCGAGCCCGCTCGCCGCCGCGCAAGCCGAAACGACGAAAAAACCTCATATCATCGTCATATGGGGCGACGACATCGGACAGTCGAACATCAGCGCCTATACGAACGGACTCATGGGCTATCGGACGCCCAACATCGACTCAATCGCCCAGCAGGGAATGATCTTTACCGATTATTATGGCGAACAAAGCTGCACCGCCGGGCGCGCCTCATTCATTACGGGGCAGAGCGGATTGCGCACCGGCCTCACCAAAGTCGGTCTGCCGGGCGCAGACCTTGGATTGCGCAAGGAAGACCCGACGATCGCAGAGCTTCTCAAGGCGCAAGGCTATGTGACGGGCCAGTTCGGCAAGAACCATCTGGGCGACAAGGATGAGTTCTTGCCGACGGCGCATGGCTTCGATGAATTCTACGGAAACCTCTATCATTTAAACGCCGAGGAAGAACCCGAACTGCCGGACTATCCCAAGCCCAACGATCCGGAATTTCCGAATTTCCGCAAGAAGTTCGGCCCGCGTGGCGTCATCCACAGCTTCGCGACGGCGAATGGCGGGCAGAAAATCGAAGACACCGGGCCGCTCACCCGAAAGCGTATGGAAACCATTGACGACGACGTCGCCGCGCGAGTCGTCGATTTCCTCGAAAGGCAGGTGAAAGGCGATAAGCCTGTGTTTCTGTGGGTAAACTTCACTCACATGCATTTTCGCACGCACCCAAAGCCGGAAAGCGTTGGCCAATCGGGACGCTGGAACGGGCCATATGCGGATGTGATGATCGATCACGACAAAAACGTCGGGACGATTCTTCAAAAAATCAAAGATCTCGGGATCGAGGATCAGACGATCGTCTTCTATTCGACCGACAACGGCCCACACATGAATTCCTGGCCGGATGCGGCGATGACTCCCTTCCGCAACGAGAAGAACTCCAACTGGGAGGGCGCCTATCGCGTGCCGGCGATGGTTCGTTGGCCTGGCAAAATCAAGCCTGGTTCGGTCTCCAACGAGATCGTCTCGCATCTCGACTGGATGCCGACGCTTCTCGCAGCCGCAGGCGCGCCGGACATAAAGGAAAAATTGCTTAAGGGGTACAAGATCGGAAAATCGAACTACAAGGTCCATCTGGATGGCTACAATCTACTGCCATATCTCACAGCTCAGGAAGAAAAGAGTCGGCGAAAAGAATTCTTTTATTTCTCCGATGATGGCGATCTCACGGGACTTCGGTACGACAATTGGAAGTTCGTCTTTTCGGAACAAAGAGCGCCAGGCACTTTGCGGGTTTGGGCTGAACCGCTCACCAATCTTCGCGTGCCGCTGATCTTCAACCTTCGCATGGACCCCTATGAGCGCGCGAACATTACGTCAAACACCTATTACGACTGGCTGCTGGATCATGCGTTCATGCTGATCCCCGCGCAGACCTATGTCGGACAATATCTGGCGACGTTCAAAGACTTCCCGCCTCGTCAGAAGTCCGCCAGTTTCTCGATCGACCAGGTGATGGACAAACTGAAACAACCGCTACATCGCGATTGATTGGCGTCGACTTCGGGGTTCAGCTTTCCGCCGATCGCGGGCATGTTGCAAATCATTCGGTGGGCCGGCGCAGCGTGCGCGACAGGCGAGGCGTGCATACATGCTCTTCAAACTGTCCACTTTCGTGTTTTGGTCCGGCGTTTACAACGCCGTCTTGGCTTTGGTTCTAACGTTCCCGCCGATCTATCACAGGATTGGACTGAACATCTGTTCTCCCATTTGGGGATGGCTCATTGCGGGCTTCCTCGCATACACCAGCATCGCGCTGATTTTCGCTTCCCGGGATTTGGCCGGGCGTGGAGCATTGGTCTATTGGGAATCCCTGCTGCGCTATGTCGCGGCGCTTGTGCTGATCCCTGCTGGCTTGTTTGGCGACATAGGGCTGATCGCCGCTTTGCTGGGTCTGGGCGACCTCATCATCGGCCTCGTCTATATGTTCGGGCTGCCGAAGGCGCTGGGCGCGTCACACCGGGCGTTGCTTTTTGACCGAGTCGGTTGAATAAGCCAGCCGTCGCGACGCGCTTCAGGAAAGCGCTCCTCCGGCGCAATCGAGACGTTCATTACGACTTTGGCGGGACTTCAATTACGCCCGAGCGCCCGCTCCAGAACGAACACTCTGAGCGCCGAGGATAGATTCGCGTCGCCGCGTCCAGCGTCGATACGGGCGACGAGCGCGGCGAGCGACGCGCCTTCCTGTGCGGCGATGTCTTTCAGCGTACGCCAGAAAGCATCCTCTAAAGAGATGCTGGTGCGATGGCCGGCGATGACCACGGAATGTTTGACGACGCGGCGGGAGCTGGCGTCCTGCAGCGCTTGCGTCTCGCTCACGCCTGATCGTCCGAGTCGCGCGCGCGTCTATGGCCGTCGAGCCTCGCGCTTTCCAGCCGCGCCTGGGCGATCGTCAGCTCGCGTTCAGCTTTGGCGCGCCCATGCGCAATGCGGTTCGCCTGCGCCGCCTGTTCCTTCGCGCGCTTATCGCGCGCTTTGCGGGCGCGGCGCAGATTGACGGTCTCGCCCATCAGGGTTTTTTGCGGAAGGCGTCGATCGAGACGACCTTTTCGTCGCCTTCTTCCGTCGTTTCGACAGGCCTCAGCTTTCGTTGCTTCTCGCCGCTCGCCGCTTTCGCCGGCTCCGGCTTTGCCGACTCAAACTTCGCCGACTCGAGCTTTACCGTTTCGAATTTACCCGCTTCGATCTTGCGGGGTTCAGCTTTGGCAGGCTTCAGCGCCCTCGCCGGCTCGGGTGTTTTGGCGACGAGGTTTGGTCCGACGTCGGGCGCTTCGTCCTCCGTTTCCTCCTCCGCGTCTTCGGCGGTCTCGAAGCGCAAGCCGAATTTGACCGCGGGATCGAAGAAGCCTGTGACGGCCGAGAAGGGCACGTAAAGATGTTCAGGGATTGAGCGGAACGACAAAGTGACGCCGAAGCCTTCGTCGTCAACTTCGAGATTCGAATATTGATGCTGCAGGATGATCGTCAGCTCGCGCGGCCATTGTTCGGCGAGGCGGCGCGAAATGATCACGCCCGGCTCATCGGTGCGAAAGCTGATAGTGAAGTGATGATCGCCCGGCAGATAGCCGCTTTCGGCGACGTCGCCCAATACCTTGCGCATGACGCTGCGCATGGCGTCCTGGACGAGAAGATCGTACCGAATAATGTCATTGGCCATTGCGTCGCGCCAAACCACCATCTGCATGGTCGTCCGGCTGCCGCTTCCGACCATGATGTTATCGCGCTTTGCGTCACCGCGGCGCGGCGCGAAAAAAAATAGGTGGAGGCTTCTGTTGCCAGGCGCCTCCGGACCCCGCCTAGAAGTGCAAACCCCTAGGGCTTTGATCCCGGTATGGGCGCTGCATTACGCAGCGACGGCCACCGGAGCATAGTTGTCGTTGGCAACTATAAGGTTTGACCCGATAACGGCGGTATCATGCCGAGCGAAAAATCACCCTTTACGCCCTCGTCGATCCTATTTCGCCCCCGCCGAAACCCGCCGCTCTGACGGGCTTTGGTGGAGGCGCCGGGTACCGCCCCCGGGTCCGAATGGTTTATTGCGGTGTCCGTTTATCGCCATAGCCGCCGCAAGCGACGGCGCAGTGAATATAGGCGTTTGCCGGAATTTGTGAAAGGGCGTGGTCTCGAACCACTGTGGAGAAGGGCTGCGGCGGCGGAGGCGTTCGCCACCGCCGCTGCTTTCAAACGGCTCCGCTTACGCCGCTTTATGCTTCATCGGATGGTGGACGGACCTGCCGTAGTGCTTGCCCTGCAGTTTCGTCTGGTGCTTGCCGTGCCGCTTTGTGGCCTTGTGCTTCGCTTGCGGCGTCTTGGCCGTTTCGACGGCGGTCGGTTCGTTTGAGCCGGCGGCTGCGAAGGCGGCGCTCGAATGAATCACCATCGGCGCAGCGAGAAGGGCGCCGAGAGCCAGTATCGTCGTGAGTTTCATGGCTAGTCTCCGATGAGGGAATTTTGCATCCCTTTTTTGCCCCTGAACTGTCTACGACGCGCCCACTGAACCGGCGCTGAAATCGCCGTTCATTCCGGCTTCATCGACGAGTGAGGGGCGATGATCAGCGACCGATCATTTGCGCTTGGAAAGAGCGGAGCGAAGCGCCTTTGCGCCTCATGTCTCGCCCACCCGCTTCACCGCGCTGAAGCCTTTCGCGTCCAAGGCGAGATGGAGCTTGTTCTGCAGGCCGGCGTCGTCGCCCTTGACGAGCAGCGCGGCGTTATCGGCGATCGCCTCGCAGAGCGCGCTCACCCAGGGCTCCTCGCTCTTGGCGAAATCGCTCAGCACATAAGAGTGAACGAGCACCTTGTCGCCGGGGTGGCCGATGCCGAGCCGCAGGCGCTTGTAGTCATTGCCGATATGCGCGGTGATCGAGCGCAGCCCGTTATGTCCTGCGCCGCCGCCGCCTGTTTTGATCCGGCATTTGGCCGGCGCGAGATCGAGTTCGTCGTGGATGACGACGATCTCGTTGAGGCCGATCTTGTGAAAGCGCGCCGCTTCGCCGACCGAACGGCCGCTTTCGTTCATGTAAGTTTGCGGCTCCAGCAGCATGACGCGTTCGCCGCCGATCGTCCCCTCGCTGACGAGGCCCTGAAACCGCGCCCGCGCCTGCGGGAAGCCATACCGCTTCGCGATCGCTTCGAGCGCCATGAAGCCGACATTGTGTCGATTCCTGGCGTAAGCGCGGCCAGGATTGCCGAGTCCGACGAGGAGCAGCATTTTTCAGCCTCTGATACGACATCGGTTTGAACGGCTCGGGGTCTGTCATTCCCGACGCGCGAAGCGCGATCGGGAATCCAGAGCAAGACCAGCGTTCTTGGATTGACTCCGGATTCCTGGTCAGGCCTTTGGCCTGCCGGGAATGACAAGGTCCAAGCGAACGGATCAGGCGGAATTCGTATGACATAAAAATGGCCGGGCGAACCCGGCCATTAACACGGCAGATTTACGCCGTTACTTCTTCTTTTCGTCCTTGGCGGGAGCCGCCGCTGGCGCAGCCGCCGCTGCTGGAGCCTCCTCTGCCGCGCCGCCGCCGGCCGGCGGCGTCAGACTGGCCACGGTGAAATCCTTGTCGGGATTCGTCGGCTTGCAGCCCTGGGGCAACGGGATCGCCGAAATATGCAGCGAATCGTTGAAGTCCGTGCCGGTCAGGTCGGCGGTGATCGCTTCCGGAATATTGTCGGCCGGCACCCACATCTCCACCGTATGGAAGACGATGTTGAGCGCGCCGCCGCGCTTTAATCCGGGCGAGGCTTCCTGGTTGATGAAATGCACGGGGACATTGACGCGCAGGCGCGAGCCGGGCCTCAGGCGCAGAAAATCGACATGGATCGGCGTGTCCTTGACGACGTCGAGCTGATAGTCGCGCGGGATGGCGCGCTCCTTCTTGCCGTCGATGTCGAGCTCGAAAATCGTCGTGAGGAAATGCCCCGCGAAGATGAGCTGGGAGACGCTCTTCTTGTCGAGCGAGAGCGGCTGCGGCGCTTCGCCGCCCCCGTAGAGCACTGCTGGAATGCGGCCTTCACGGCGAACGCTGCGGGCGGCCCCCTTGCCTGTCCCGCTGCGCACCGCGGCCGCGAGCTTCTTGGTCTCGGCCATGTCGGTGTCCTTCAAGTCAAAAGAAAAGGCGCTGCTCGCCTCCAGGGGTGTCGGAAACGCAGGCGCCGGCGGCGGTTATAGAGGCCGGCGCGGGGCATGGCAAGATTGCCGCACCGGTGCGCAGGCAGATGTTATAAATCTGTCGTCGTGTCTCGGGCAGATGGCGCTCATGGCAAGCGATGAGACAGTTATAGACGTGGGCCTGAAGGCCGAGGACGCAACCTTTGAGCTGCGCCAAATCCGAGACGAGGTCGCCGCGCTGCGCGACGCCGTGGCGCGCGAAAGCGAGACGCGCCGCCTGGACTGGGGCGTTAGCGGCGAGGGCGCGCGCAATCTCGCCCATTATCTCGCGCTCCGCAGCCATGATCTGATCGCGCTGCAGCTGCGCCTTTCCGCTTACGGGCTGTCTTCGCTCGGCCGCAGCGAAGCGGATGTCATGACGGCGCTCGACGCGCTGCTGACGACGCTGCGCAGGCTGTGCGGGGAAGAAGCGGCCTATCCTCCGCGCGAAGCGATGCGCGCGGGCGAGGATGCGCTGATCCGCGCCTGCGACCAAATCTTTGGCGACAGCGGGGGCGTGCGCCAGACGCGCATCATGGCGACGCTGCCGAGCGAAGCCGCGACCGATGCGAGCCTCGTCGCGGCGCTGATCGACGCCGGCATGGATTGCGCCCGCATCAATTGCGCCCATGACGACGTTGCGGCATGGAGCCAGATGATCGACAACGTCCGAGCCGCCTCGCGGCGTCTCGACCGGCCCTGCCGGGTTCTGATGGACATTGCGGGGCCGAAGCTTCGGATAGAGGCGGTGCGCGCCCCGGAGCACTACCGCCTGCATCCGGGGGAGCGTCCGCGTCTTGTCGCCCGCCTTGACGAGCGCGGCGGCCCCGTCGCCTTTTCGCTAAATTTTCCGCAAGTCGTTTCGCAACTGCGCCCAGGCGCGGAGATTTCTTTTGACGACGGCAAGGCGACAGGGCGCATCGTCGCGGTGGATGACGAGGGCGTGGAGATCGAAATTATTGCGGCGCGGACGAAAGGCATGCGGCTGAAGCCGGACAAGGGCGTCAACCTTCCCTCGATCGACCTCGAACTCCCGCCGCTCACCAAGAAGGATATCGCCGATCTCGACCTCGTGGCGCGTTCGGCGGATATCGTCGGCTTTTCCTTCGTTCAGCGGGCGGAAGACGTGATTCTCCTGCAGGCCGAACTTGCCGCGCGGCGCGGCGAAAAGCCTGCGCAAGCGCTTGTCCTGAAGATCGAAACGCCGCTCGCCATCCGCAACCTCCCAGCGTTGATCGTCCAGTCGGCGGCGCGTCATCCCACGGCGGTGATGATCGCGCGCGGCGATCTTGCGGTTGAGGTCGGCTTCGCGCGCCTATCCGAGATGCAGGAAGAAATCCTGTGGCTGTGCGAGGCGGCGCATGTCCCCGTCATCTGGGCGACGCAGGTGCTGGACCAACTCGTGCGCGAAGGCGTCGCCAGCCGGCCCGAGACCACCGACGCCGCGATGGCGCAACGCGCCGACTGCGTCATGCTCAACAAGGGCGATTATCTGCCCCAGGGCGTGCGTTTCCTGCGGGACGTCATTACGCGGATGGAACGCCACCAGTCCAAGAAATTCGCCCGGCTCGCAAGGCTGCAGGCCTGGAGATAGGCGTCAAACTCATCGGCCGGGATTGCTTCACCCCTTCTCCGGCAAATTGAGCCTGACGTGCAATTCGCGCAGATGTTTCATCGTCGCTTCCGACGGAGCGCCCATCATCAAATCCTCGGCGCGCTGATTCATCGGGAAGAGCGTCACTTCGCGCAGATTTTCCTCATCCGCGAGCAGCATGACGATGCGGTCGACGCCGGGCGCAATGCCGCCATGCGGCGGCGCGCCATATTGGAAGGCGCGATACATGCCGCCGAACTTGTCGATGAGCACGTCTTCGTCATAGCCGGCGATCTCGAAAGCGCGGCGCATGATGTCGGGACGATGGTTTCGGATCGCGCCGGATGAGAGCTCCACGCCGTTGCAAACGATGTCGTATTGCCACGCCTTGATGTCGAGCGGCTCCATCGTATCGAGCGCGTCGAGCCCGCCCTGCGGCATCGAGAAAGGGTTATGCGAAAAGTCGATCTTCTTCTCGTCCTCGTTCCAGTCATACATCGGGAAGTCGACGATCCAGCAGAATTCGAACACGTCCTTCTTCGATAGGCCAAGTTCGTCGCCGATGCGGATACGCGCCGCGCCAGCGAGTTTTGCCGCCGGCGTCTCTTCGCCGGCAGAGAAGAACATCGCGTCGCCGGCCTTGACGCCGGCCTTGGCGGCGATCGCCGCCTGCGCCTCGGCGGGAATGAACTTGGCGATCGGACCCTTGCCGGCAAGCGCGCCGTTTTCTTCCTCGAAAATCACATAGCCCAGCCCCGGCGCGCCTTCGCTGCGCGCCCAGTCATTCAGCTTGTCGAAGAAGCTGCGCGGCTGAGCGGCGGCGCCAGGCGCCGGGATGGCGCGCACGGTCTTGCCCTTAAACGCCTTGAAGCTCACGTCCTCGCGGGCGAATTCCTCGGATACGTCGGCGATGATCAGCGGATTGCGCAAATCCGGCTTGTCGGTCCCATAGTTGAGCATCGCCTCGCGGAAGGAGATGCGGGGGAATTTCTGCGTGACGGTCTTTCCGTTGGCGAATTCTTCGAACAAGCCCCGCAGCACCGGCTCCATCGCCTCGAACACGTCGTCCTGGGTGACGAAGCTCATTTCGACATCGAGCTGGTAGAATTCTCCTGGCGAGCGGTCGGCGCGCGCGTCTTCGTCGCGAAAACAGGGCGCGATCTGGAAATAGCGGTCGAAGCCGGCGACCATGATGAGCTGTTTGAACTGCTGGGGCGCCTGCGGCAGCGCATAGAATTTGCCCGGATGCAGGCGCGAGGGCACGAGAAAGTCGCGCGCGCCCTCGGGCGAAGAGGCGGTCAGGATCGGCGTCTGGAATTCAAAGAAGCCAGCCTGTTTCATGCGGGCGCGGATCGAATCGATGATGCGGCCGCGCAGCATGATGTTTCGATGCAACTTCTCGCGCCGTAGATCGATGAAGCGGTATTTTAGGCGCGTGTCTTCCGGATAGGGCTGGTCGCCGAACACCGGCACCGGCAATTCGGCGGCCGGACCCAGGACCTCGATCTCGCTGACGTAAATTTCGACCTCTCCCGTCGGCATGTCGGGATTTTCGGTGCCGGCGGGGCGCTTGCGCACGTCGCCGTCGAGCCGCACCACCCATTCCGAGCGCAATTTCTCGGCTTGGGCGAAGGCCGGCGAATCCGGATCGACGACGCATTGCGTCAGCCCGTAATGGTCGCGCAGGTCGATGAACAGCACGCCGCCATGGTCGCGAATGCGATGACACCAGCCTGAGAGGCGGATTTTTTCGCCGACGAGCGCTTCGTTTGGTTCTCCACAATTATGCGAACGGTAGCGGTGCAAGGGCCGGCTCATCGGGCTGTTGGGTTAATAGGACGCGATCCCGGACGGATCGGGCGTTTCGCGGCGCAGAAAGGGCATGGGCCGTTATCGGCTGTCAAGCCGAACGCCGCGGGGCCGACAGAGGAATCAGGTGAAGCGTCGTTTTCCTCACCCTCATCCTGAGGAGGGCCCGCAAGTCGAGTTTACCCGACTTGCGAATTTAATGTCGATCTCGAGCAAGCCCGAGATCGAAGAGGCCGTCTCGAAGGACGAGGGTGAGGAAAACATGCGCGAAGTCGGGCTTCCTCGTCCTTCGAGACGCGTGCTGCGCACGCTCCTCAGGATGAGGAAGCCCTTCACTCGATAGCCCTGCGCCGACAAGAGGCTATTTCTTGAAAAAGGCGTCGGCGGCGGCGCTCGCCGCCTGCTTCGCCGCGCGGGCGGCCTCGAGCCGCGCGATCTCCTGCCGTAGCCGCTCGATGCGCTCGTCGATTTCGGCGATGGAGAGAAGATCGAGCGGCTGGCCGATCTCGAAAGGGGCCGGGCGGCGCGGAGCGTCATCCTCTTCGCTTTTCATCGCCTTGCGGCCCCGGCTGAATTTCTTCGATCATCGGCCAAAATAGCGCCCGAGGCGCGACGCGCCAACTTGTCGGGACGCGTCATTTGAGCGTAATTTCCCGCGCGCTTGATGGTCCGCGCGGGCGGAGCGTCGGCGGCCGCTCAAGCGCCGGCCGGAAGCGCCCTTGACCGCCATAGGCGCGGCGCGTCGTCGCCCGCCTCATTCGCCGGACGACCAGACGCATGACCAAATGGGTATACAGTTTCAGCGCCGGTCGGTCTGAAGGGTCGGCGTCGATGAAGGAGCTATTGGGCGGCAAGGGGGCCAATCTCGCCGAAATGGCCGCGCTCGGACTGCCCGTGCCGCCGGGTTTTACCCTCACCACCGAGGTCTGCGCCTATTTTTTCGCCAATGGCAAGAGTTTCCCCGCCGATCTCGCTGGACAGGTCGATGACGCGCTCGCTGAAATCGGACGCATTGCCGGACATGCCTACGAAGACCCACAATGGCCGCTGCTCGTCTCCGTGCGCTCCGGCGCGCGCGCCTCGATGCCGGGGATGATGGACACGGTGCTCAATCTCGGCCTCAATGACGACACCGTCGAAGCGCTGGCGCGCAATGCCGGCGACGAGCGTTTCGCCTGGGACTGCTACCGGCGCTTCATCGAAATGTATTCTTCCGTCGTGCTCGGCGTCGAACATCATGAGTTCGAAGACGCGCTAGAGCAATTCAAGGAGGGCAGGGGCTTCGCGCTCGACACGCAACTTACGGCCGACGATTGGCGCAAGGTCGCGGCGCAATACAAGGCGATCGTCGAAAAATTCGCGGGCAAGAGCTTTCCGCAGGATCCGCGCGAGCAATTATGGGGCGCGATCCGCGCCGTGTTTTCCTCCTGGATGAATAACCGCGCCATGGTTTATCGCAGCCTGCACAATATTCCCGAAAGCTGGGGCACAGCGGTCAGTGTCCAGGCGATGGTCTTCGGCAATATGGGCGCGCATTCGGCGACCGGCGTCGCCTTTACGCGCAACCCTTCCACGGGCGTGCGCGAGCTTTACGGCGAATATCTCATCAATGCGCAGGGCGAGGACGTCGTCGCCGGCATTCGCACGCCGCAGCCAATCACCCAGTCGGCGAGCCACGCCTCCGGCTTCGAGAAAGTGTCGCTCGAAGCGGCGATGCCGGCGATTTTCGCCGAGTTCAAATCATATTCGGACAAGCTCGAACGCCATTTCCGCGACATGCAGGACATGGAGTTCACCGTCGAGCGCGGCAAATTATGGATGCTGCAGACGCGCGCCGGCAAGCGCACCGCGCGGGCGGCGCTGAAACTCGCCGTCGACATGGCGCGCGAGGGCCTGATCGGCAAGGATGAAGCGATCACAAGGGTCGAGCCGCAGTCGCTCGAACAATTGCTCCATCCGACGATCGACCCGGCGGCGAAGCGCAATATTCTCGCGACCGGCCTGCCGGCGTCGCCCGGCGCGGCGGTCGGCGAAATCGTCTTCGATCCGGAAGAGGCGGCGAAGCTTTCATCGAACGGCCGCAAGATCATCCTGGTGCGCATCGAGACGAGTCCCGAAGACATCGGCGGGATGCATGCGGCGGAAGGCATTCTGACCGCGCGCGGCGGCATGACCTCGCACGCCGCCGTCGTCGCGCGCGGCATGGGCAAGCCTTGCGTCACCGGCGCCGGCGCGCTGCGCATCGACTATGAGGACCAGAGTTTCACCGTCGCCGGCAAGCGCTACGGCAAGGGCGAGCGGATCACCATCGACGGCTCCGCCGGCCAGGTCATCGCCGGCGAGGTGAAAATGCAGCGGCCTGAGCTCACCGGCGAATTCGCCGTGCTGATGTCCTGGGCCGATCAGAAGCGGCGCCTAAAAGTCCGCGCCAACGCCGAGACGCCCTCCGACGCGCGCGCCGCGCGCCGTTTCGGCGCCGAAGGCATCGGCCTCGCGCGCACCGAACATATGTTTTTCGAAGGCGAGCGCATCGTGGCGGTGCGCGAGATGATTCTCGCCGACGATATTGAGGGACGCCGCCACGCGCTCGCGAAGCTGCTGCCAATGCAGCGCGAGGATTTCAAGCAGCTCTTCGAAATCATGTCGGGCCTGCCGGTCACCATCCGTCTGCTCGATCCGCCGCTGCATGAATTCCTGCCGCATTCGGATTCGGAGATCGCTGCCGTGGCGAAGGCGATGGGCGCCGATCCGGTGAAGCTGCGCCGCCGCGCCGCGCAGCTTTCCGAATTCAATCCGATGCTCGGCTTTCGCGGCGTCCGGCTCGCGGTGATCTTCCCCGAAATCGTCGACATGCAGGCGCGGGCGATTTTCGAGGCGGCGATCGAAGCCTCGCTCTCGACCGGGGAACCGGTCGACATCGAGATCATGGCGCCGCTCGTCTTCGCCCGCGCCGAACTCGATCTCGTCAAGGCGCGCGTCGCCGAAATGGCGAAGCTCGTCGAGGATGAGACGGGGATCAGGCCGAACTATCACGTCGGCACGATGATCGAACTGCCGCGCGCCGCGCTGCGCGCCGGCGAGATTGCGCCGTCGGCGGATTTCTTCTCCTTCGGCACTAATGACCTCACGCAGACGACGCTCGGCATTTCGCGTGACGATTCGGGCTCCTTCCTCAACGCCTATGTCGAAAAGGGGCTGCTGCCGGCCGACCCCTTCGTGACGATCGATCAGGACGGCGTCGGCGAGCTGGTGCGGCTCGGCTGCGATCGCGCCCGTGCGGGAAATCCGACGATCACGCTTGGCGTCTGCGGCGAACATGGCGGCGATCCGACGTCGGTCGCCTTCTTCGACAAGATCGGTTGCGACTATGTGTCCTGCTCGCCGTTCCGCGTGCCGATCGCCCGCCTCGCGGCGGCGCAAGCCGCGCTCGGCGAAAAGGCGGCGAGCACGGCGTAGGCTATCGCGAGCCTGGAGGCTCGCGGTCCAGGATGCGCCGCCCTTGGACCGCGCGCCTGCAGGCCGCCTGACCGCGAACAGCAGGTGCGCGCCGCCCATGCCTTACGTGCTCTCCAGCTCTTCGTCGCGGTGGTTCATCTCGAAGCGGCGCACGATCAGCCGCACGAGATAAAGGCCGAATTCGGGGTTCTGGAAATAGAGCTGTTCGAACTGCTCATAGGTGATGACGAGCAGGCTGACGTCGCTCAGGCAGCGCGCCGTCGCGGTGCGCTTGCCATGCGCCGTGAAAAGCGCCATTTCGCCGAATATATCGCCGGCCGAAAGGATCGCGCCGCGTTCGATGATCTCGACCCGGCCTTCGACGACGACATACGCCTCGTCGGCTTCGTCGCCTTTCAAAAATACCGCATCGCGGCGTCTCAGCGTGAGCGGATGCATGAAGGGCTTCAGCCATTCAATGTTCAAGTCATTTTCATTGGCTTCGCGCACGCTGGCGATGAGGCGCCGCATTTCGCGCATGCGGGTGAAATTGAGCGGCAGATTGATCGCATGTTTGGCGATGGTCGGCGGGCTGAAAGTGAGGAGTCCATAGGTCACGCCAAGCACATTGCCGAGCATCGCCGTGATGCGCAGCGGAATCATCCGCTTCATGTAAGCGGCGCCGACGACTGTCGTGGCTTCAGCCCAGGCGAGCGCCGTCAGCGCCGCCGCGCCCACCGCTTTCCCCGCGTCGGAGGCGCACCAGTTTGTCACCGCATCAATCAGTTCAGACATTCCGACTTCCATCCTCATGCCGCGCTTAACCTCGGCGCGCGATCAACACAAGCGCGCGGGACTGGACTTTCCCGTGCGCTTTCGCACATTCGCCCGATGCGACAAACGAGCCGAATGCTGCGGATCGATACTTCGGGACGCGGTTTTTACGAATTCACCCGGCACATTCGCGATTGTGCGCGTGACGCGGGCATGACGCAGGGGCTGCTGACGGTCTTTTGCCGGCATACCTCCGCTTCGCTGCTCATTCAGGAAAACGCCGACCCGACGGTGTTGCGCGATCTCGAAGCGGTCTTCGAGCGGCTTGCGCCAGAGGGGGCGGATTACGCCCATGACACCGAAGGCGCCGACGACATGCCCGCCCATATTCGCGCCGCGCTCACCCAGACGCAGCTCTCGATTCCGCTGATCGGCGGCGCTTTGGCGCTTGGAACCTGGCAGGGCGTCTATCTTTTTGAGCACCGCCGGCGCGCGCATCGGCGCGAAATCGCGTTGCATCTCATCGGCGAATAGGCGGCAGGCGCCTCATTCTGGCACGGCGCCGCCAAGCCCGAGGCAACGGTTCCGCAAGGCTAATGAACGATAAGAATTGTGAAGGATCGCATCCGGGGCGGCGCGAATCGCAACGCCGTGCGAGACGCATCGCCGCAGGTGAGCCAGTCTATGCGTCGTCAGTCGAAAACGCGCTCCGCCCGCAAAGGGGTGACGCCCTGGGCTATCAGCGTCACGGCGCCCTGGGCGCTCGGCGTCGGCCTGCTGGTGTCCTTCACAGCCGCCGCCGGCCAGGATCCGACGAGCGACTGGAACATTTCTCCGCTCGCGGCGCGCGCGCCGGGCGCGCTGACGATCGGCTTCAGCGAAGCGGCGAGCGGCGAGTATGGCTTTTATGGCGAGACGCGCGCCAGGATTCAGGAGGCGCGCCTCATCGTCGGCGCCGTGCAAGAGCACGCGACGGATCCCGACGAGCGCGAGCCGCATGTCGATCTCAAGCCCGATGTGAAGAATTTTCCCCAGGTCGACCGGCGGCACAAGGGCGATCCGGTGGTCGCCATGCGTCCGGGTTTCGAGACGCGCCGGCGCGAGCCCGCCAATCTGGGGCTGAGCGACTCGCCGCCGCTGTCCTTCGGCATCGAGGGCAAGTCGACGCGGCCGACGCCGACGCCGCTGCCGCCGCGCGGCAAGACCCCCGGCGACGAGGCGCTGGAGGAGGCGGTCGCCGACATTCCGGCAGAGCCGGCGACGACCCAAAAATCGACGGCCGCCGCCTCGCCGTCGCAAAGCTCATCGATCTCGACGCCCCCCGCCGCCGATCTCCCGCGCGACGCCGGGCGGGAAGCGCCGACCGAACGCGCGCTGCACGGCGCTTCGCCTCAGACGCCACGCGCCGTCGCGCTGGGCTCGTCGACGCCGGCGCAGCCCGACGCCGTGCCGATCGAAGTGTCGTCTTTCCAAGGCGCGACGCTGGCGCTCGCGACCCCGGGCAAGGACGAAGCCTCGCGGCCGGATTACGCAGCCTCCATCGATCCGGAAAAACTCGGGCGCGAGACCCGCTGTCTGGCCGAGGCGGTCTATTTCGAAGCGCGCAGCGAGCCGGAGGCGGGGCAGGCGGCCGTCGCGCAGGTCGTGCTCAATCGCGTCCAGAGCGGGCTCTATCCGGCGAGCGTCTGCGGCGTCGTCTATCAGAACCGTCATCATTATCGCGGCTGCCAGTTCTCCTTCGCCTGCGAAGGAAGATCGCTGCGCATCACCGAAGGCGACGCCTGGGAACAGGCGGTGCGCGTCGCCAAGGAGGTCATGATCGGCCGAACCTATATTTCCGACGTCGGCCGCTCGACGCATTACCACGCCAATTATGTGCATCCGCGCTGGGCGCGCGCGCTCAGGAGAATGAACGTGATCGGCCGGCACATCTTCTACCGGCTGAAGCCGGGACAAACGTGATGTGTTGTCATTCCCGGCAGCCGAAGGCTGACCGGGAATCTAGAGCGACGACATGAGTTACGGATGTGGCTCTGGATTCCCGATCGCGCGCATTGCGCGCGTCGGGAATGACATGAATCGGATCACGTGACGAGCCGCGCGCGAATAAGTCCGCGCACCGAATTGCCGAGGAAAAACTCCGACTGGGCGATGTCTTCAAGCCGCAGGATCGACTCGCGGGCGCGTCCTTGCGCAATCAGCGCGGCGCGCAGCGTGCCGGGCAGAAGGCCGCTGGCGAGCGGCGGGGTCAGCAAGGTCTCGCCTTGCGGAACGAAGAAGTTGCAGCGCGCCGCTTCGCAGAGCTCGCCGCGTTCGTTTTGAAAGAGAATTTCATCGGCGCCGCAACGCTGCGCCGCCTCGGCGAGCGCGTCCTCGTAAAGCGCGCGCCGCGTCGTCTTGTGGCGCAGCAGCGGGTCGGCGGAAGAGAAGCGCCGTTCGGCCACGGCGACGCGCCAGACGGTTTCCGGCGAAATCGGTTCGATCGGCGTGACGCTCGTTTCGATCGCGCCGTTACGCGAAAGAACCAGCCGCGCGCGCAGTCGCTCGCTCGCATCATTCGCCACGGCGGCGCTCAGCGCGTCGCGCACGCACGCTTCATCAAAGGCGAATCCAAGCGCGGCGCTCGAAGCGGCGAGCCGCGCGAGATGTTCGGCCAAGAGATGAAAGCCTTCGCCGCGCGTCCACAGCAGCGTTTCGATCAGGCCGAAGTCGCTGTCGCGCCCGTCAGAAAGCGCGCCTTGATCAGACATTCCTCATACTCTTCGCGCGCACGGGAATCGGCGACGACGGCGGAGCCGACATTGCAGACGAGGTCGCCCTTTGGAAAAATCGTCAGCGTGCGGATCGCGACATTGAAGCGAATGTCGCCATCGGGCGCGATCATGCCGAGCGACCCGCAATAGACGCCGCGCGCCGCGCATTCGAGATCGCGGATGATCTCCATTGCGCGGATTTTTGGCGCGCCGGTCACCGAGCCGCAGGGAAAAAGCCCGGTGAACAGATCCTTCAAGGTAACGTCGTCGCGCAGCCGCGCTTCGATGCCCGACGTCATCTGATGCAATGTCGGATAGGTCTGGATGGTGAAGAGATCGGTGACTTTGACGGTGCCGACGACGGCGAGGCGCGAGAGGTCGTTTCTCAAAAGATCGACGATCATCAGATTTTCGGCGCGCGATTTTTCGTCTTCGACGAGATATTGCGCGCGCGCCATGTCTTCGGTGGGCAACACGCCGCGTTGCGCCGTTCCTTTCATTGGGCGCGCGCGGATGGCGCGGTCCTGCGCTTCGAAAAACACTTCCGGCGACAGTGAGACGACGGTTTCGGCCTCGAGCGCCACGACGCCGCCATAGGCGACCGGCTGGCGCTTGCGCAACCCGCGATAGAGCGCCAGCGGATCGCCCTCATAGCGCCCGTAAAGCGGGAAGGTGAGATTGATCTGATAGACGTCGCCAGCGAAAATATATTCGCGGCATTTGTTGAATCGCGTGGTGTATTCTTCCTGCGTCCAGGCGGGCGAAAGCGGAATATTCGGTGCGGCACCTTCCGCCGGCGGCAGCGACCAGGGCCGAGGGGCCCGAAAGGCGCCGAAAAGGAGCAGCGGCGTGCGCGCCGTCGGCGTCGCCTGCGTCGCGAATTTGGGCTCGAGCGCATAGCCCAGCTCGTAGCCGGCGTAGCCCGCGAGATAGAGGCCCCGTGCGGTGGCCGCCTCCATCCGTTCGAAGGCGGCGGCGACGTCGGTCGCCGCGCGCGCGACGATGATGTCCTCCGGCTCGTCGAACAACAGCGCCTGCCCGCCGCTGCGGCCGTCTTCGAAAACGACGTAAGGCCGCGCCGGCGCGTCACTTTGCGTCAGGACGGCGGGGCGTTCGGCGGTGTCTTGCATGTGTGGCGGAGCTTTCAAACGACAGTGATGTTACATCAGCCCGCCCCAGTTATGAAACGCCGCGTCGTCGCGCAACCGCCGCTTCGTTTTGCTCTCGTCGCGCGCGCAGGCTATGACGGCCTATGTCGACATCCGCGCCGCTCCGCTTTCTCTTCATCGGCGACGTCTTGGGCCGTTCGGGCCGCGCGGCGCTGTCGCGTTTCGTGCCGCGACTGCGCGAAAAATGGGCGCTCGACTTCATCGTCGCCAATGGCGAGAACGCCGCCGGCGGCTTCGGCATCACCGAAGCGATCTGCGACGAAATGCTCGGTCTTGGCGTCGATTGCGTCACGCTCGGCAATCATGCCTTCGATCAGCGCGAGGCGTTGGTCTTCATCGAGCGTCAGCCGCGGCTCCTGCGCCCGATCAACTATCCGCCGGGAACGCCGGGGCGCGGCGCCGGCATCTTTTCGGCGCGCGGCGGGCGGCAGGCGCTGGTCATCAATCCGATGGGCCGCGTGTTCATGGAGGCGCTGGATGATCCTTTCGCCGCGATCGAGCGCGAACTCGGCGCCTGTCCGCTGGGTGTCGGCTGCGACGCTATCATCATCGACATGCATGCCGAAGCGTCGAGCGAGAAAATGGCGATGGCGCATTTCGTCGACGGCCGCGCTTCCGTGGTCATCGGCTCGCACACCCATACGCCGACCGCCGACGCGCAGATATTGCCGGGAGGCACCGGCTATCAGACCGACGCTGGCATGACCGGCGACTATGATTCCGTCGTCGGCATGGACAAGGAGGAGCCGCTGCGCCGCTTCCTGCGCAAGACGCCCGGCGCGCGCTATGAGCCCGCGAATGGCGAGGCGACCTTCTGCGGCGTGGCCGCCGAGATCGGCGCCGATGGTCTCGCCACCATGATCGCGCCGGTGCGGCTCGGCGGTCGGCTCCGGGAAGAATGGCCGAAGGAATGGGGCGCGCCCTGAGCGGGCGCGACGATTTCGCTAAAGCCCTACTCAGATACTGCGCGATCGACGAACGACGCCGCAAAATGCTGGATCAGATTATAGAAGATGACTGGCAGCATCACTTCGGGGTGTTCGGCGAGGGCCGTGGAAGCGAGCACCAGAGCCGTGCCATTGTTGTTCATGCCCAGGCCAAACATTATCGAAACCGTGTCCGCCCGACTGGCGCCGAGGGCTCGAGAGAGACCGTAGCCTGTAGCGAACATGACCAGGCATAGGCTGCCCACGATCGCGAGAATCGCCGCCAAAAAATCGAAGTCGGGGTGGGCCACGACATTTGGCAGCGACAAGGAAGCGTTGGAATAATTGAGCAGCGTCAGGACAATCATATTGGCGATCTTCAGGTAAGGGCTCGCGGCTGCGACGCGGCCTTGGCCTGCAATTCGATTGGCGGCAAGCCCCAAAACCGTTGGCAGGATCACCCAGGCGCCGAGAAAGGCGAAGGCGCCGCCGGAAGCGAGCTCATGCAGGTCTTCGGAATAATCCCCGATCGTCACATAGCCGACGCCATGGAGAACAACCGGAGTCAGGATCGGACTGAGCAGCGTCGTCAGCAGCACAAGCGCTAGGCTCAATGCGAGATTGCCATTGGCGTTTTGCGACCAGGCCGTGGAAGCTCCTGCAATCGGCATGGAGGCGATAAGGGCCAGTCCAACGAGGATTTGTTGAACCTCGTGGGGATTGTGCCAAAGGGTCAGCGTGGCGCTCATCGCGGCGATAAATGCGAGCGGAACGACTATGTTGGCCGCCAGCGCAGGCGCCAATAATTTCGGTCGGCTGAGCAGGTTTTTGATGTCGCCGGTTCTGGCGGCGAACCCAGCATTGAAAAGTAAAAGGGCTAACATCACCGTGGGCAGCGAAACATTCAGCTGAACAGGAAGCAGATCGCGCGGACTGAATTCGACGCCGCGAATCATCAGGCCGATCGCGGGCCAAAGCGCGGCTGCCACATAAGAAACGCCGATAATATAGATGAAATAATGATGAATAACCCTGACGACTATTTGTATTTTACTTGAATCAGCACGCATGTTCATCCCTTGAGGCCGCCGGTATTTGAGGGCTGTCTACGCGCATGTTCTTTTTGCATGATCCTGGAGCGGGGTGGCTGGCCGCGCACATCGCGCCTCTGTCTACTCTACCCAGAGCGGGCGGGCTCGCTTAAATAGCAGTCGCAGCGCCCATAGAGCGCGCCGCGAAAAAGTGGGAACCGGTTTTTCGCGTGAATCGCGCTCTAAAGTATTAGAATCGATCACGTTATCTGCGTTCAGGCGGACTCGCCTGCACGCAGATAACGTGATCTAGGGCGCCGGTCGGAGCGTGACGTTATGAAATGGGAAGATCTCCAGTCGTCCGAAAATATCGAGGATCGCCGCGGCCAGGGTCCAATGATGGGGGGCGGGCCGCGTATGGGCGCGGGCGGCATCGGCCTGGGCACAATGGTGATTTTGGGATTGATCGGCTGGGCGCTTGGCATCAATCCGGCGATTCTCATCGGCGGCGCGCAGATGATCAACAATATGCGCCCGGACCGCGAGGCGGCGCTGCCCCGCCAGCAGACGCCGAGGCAAAGCGCGCCGCCTAGCGATCAAATGGGGACCTTCGTCGCCAAGGTGGTGGGCTCCAACGAGCAGGTCTGGTCCCGGGTGCTGCCGGAACAGAAGGGCGTGCGCTTCCAGCCGCCCCGGCTCGTCCTCTACAGCGGCTATACACAGTCGCGCTGCGGACCGGCGCAGTCGGCGATGGGGCCGTTCTACTGCCCGCTCGACCAGCGCATCTATCTCGACACCTCCTTCTTCCGCGACATGCAGCGTCGATTCGGCGGCGGCGGCGATTTCGCCTATGCCTATGTGATCTCTCATGAGATGGGGCATCACATTCAGAACCTGCTGGGCATTCTGCCGAAGGTGCAGCGCGCGCAGCAAATGGCCGGCAGCCGGTCGGAAGCCAACGCGCTTTCCGTGCGGGCGGAGCTGATGGCGGATTGCCTCGCCGGCGTCTGGGCCAACAACGCCAACAAGCAAAAGCCGATTTTAGAGGAGGGCGACATCGAGCAGGCGGTCGCTTCGGCGCAGGCGATCGGCGACGATCGCATGCAAAGAGCGACGCGCGGCTATGTGGTGCCGGACAGTTTCACCCATGGCTCCGCCGCGCAACGCACCCAGTGGCTGCTGAAGGGTTTGCGCACAGGCAGCATCGACGCCTGCAACACTTTCGCGAATTGAGTCCGTGAGACTTTAGTCGGCGCCGCAAGTTAATTGCGCAACACCGGCTTGGTCGGAGCCCTGCGAGCCTCCAGGCTCGCCAAAGCTCCTGCGACCGATTCAGAATTTCATGGCGTCGCCTTAGTCTATGAGACGCGGCGGGCGCGGCTCGTCAGGTCCGCGCCGCGCAAATTGCGCGCGAGTCGCCGAAAATCCGCGCTATTGGCCGCAGCAAGCGCGCTTTTGGCGGCGATGAGGCCGACCGGTCGCGCCAGGCCGGGCGCGAGGCGGGTCATCAATGAATCCGGCGCCGCGCGAAGCGTTCTAGCGCGACTTTTATCGCCGTAGGCGAAGAAATCCTGCGCCTCCTCGACGAATCCGCGCTCCACCGCAAATCCCGCGAGGAGAAGGAAGACGTGGTCGCGCCGCGCCGCCTTCAGCGCCTGCGCGACGCCGTCGCCGCCAGGCGCTTCGATCAGCGCGCAGCCGGCTTCATCGGCGAGTCCTTCCAGATCTCGCGTTGCCTGCGCGACGATGATGGCGTCGGCGACGAGCCCCTGCAAGCATGATTCGATGAGCGATCCGAGAGAGCGCGCCACGGCCTCGCGGCGCAACGGCGCCTCAGGGGAATCGAGGGCGATCAAAACAGCGCTCAGCATCATGCTGACATAGCGGAAAGGCGCGCGTGGCGAAATGCGGCGCCGCATTAACGTGCGCTGCGTTTATCTTATGAGCGGCGCCCATTGCGCGGGCGACGCCCTTCGGTCACCATCGCGCCATGCCTTCTGCTCTCCCGCTCGAAATCCTGACGACGGATCAAATGGCGCGCGCCGACCGCCTGACGATCGAGAGCGGCGTGCCGGCAATGACGCTGATGGAGAGCGCCGCCACGGCGATTGCGCGGGCGACCAGCCAAATTCTTCAGCGCACCAGCGGGCGGCGGGTCTTGGTGCTCTGCGGACCGGGCAATAATGGCGGCGATGGCTTTGTCGCGGCGCGGCTGCTTCGCGCGCAGCGCTACAAGGTTCGCGTCGCTTCGCTGACGCCGCTCGACAAATTGCGCGGCGATGCGGCGCGGGCCGCCGCTTCATGGCCCTGTCCGGTCGCTTCCGCGCTCGAGTGCCGCTTCGATGGCGTCGATCTCGTTATCGATGCGCTGTTCGGCACGGGGCTGGCGCGCGACCTTGACCCTGCCGCCTGCGATCTGGTCCGCCGTCTCAACCGCTGGCGTCGCGAAAGCGGTCAGAATGTCCTCGCCGTCGACATTCCAAGCGGCGTCGATGGAACCACGGGAGCGGCGCGCGGCGCGGCGGTCGAGGCCGATACGACCGTCACCTTCTTTCGTGTGAAGTCCGGGCATATGCTGCTGCCGGGCCGTTTGCATTGTGGCCAACTCATCTGCGCCCATATCGGCATTCGGTCTTCGGCGCTCGAGTCGATCGGCGTGACGACTTTCGTCAATATGTCCCAGCTCTGGCGCGCCGAACTGCCCCTACCGCAGATCGAAGGCCACAAATATTCGCGCGGCCACGCATTGGTTGTCTCCGGCGGCGCCTCCTTTACAGGCGCCGCGCGGCTTTCGGCGGCGGCTGCGCTGCGCGCCGGCGCCGGCCTCGTCACACTTGCGAGCCCTATGGAAGCGCTCGCGGTCAACGCCAGCGCGCTGACGTCGGTCATGGTTCGGCCATCCGACGGCGCAAAAGGCCTCGCCAAGGTTCTTGCCGACGAACGCAAGAACGCTGTCGCCATCGGTCCGGGGCTGGGCGTGAGCGAAGAAAGCTGCGCGCAGGTCGAAGCCGCGCTTGCGCCGCAGGCCTATCGCCGCGCCGCCGTGCTCGACGCCGATGCGCTGTCGAGCTTCGCCGGCGACCCGGAGCGACTGTGGCGGGCGACGCGCGCCGCGCCTGGCCCGGTGGTAATGACGCCGCACGCCGGCGAATTTGCCCGCCTGTTTGCCGCCTGCGAGGCAAATTGCGACTGCCGCTCGAAGCTCGACAAAGCGCGCGAGGCGGCCCGCGCCAGCGGCGCGGTCGTCCTGTTCAAGGGGCCGGACACGGTCGTCGCCGCGCCCGACGGTCGCGCGTCAATCCTGCCCTATGCGACGCCCTGGCTCGCCACCGCAGGCTCGGGCGACGTACTGACGGGAATCATCGCCGGCCTGCTGGCGCAGCGTATGGACGGCTTTCTCGCCGCCTCCTGCGCCGCCTGGATGCATGCGCGCGCGGCCGAGATTTTTGGCCCCGGATTGATCGCCGACGACGTCATCGCCGCTTTGCCCCAGGTCTGGCGGGAGCTGTGCGCCGCGCAGCCGAACTAACCTTCTGAAGTGATTGGTTTTCAGAGCGGCGCAGGTGGCCGCCGCGCCATTTGAAACTCAGCCAGTGGACTTGTCCCGACGATTGGACCTTCGTAGACTCAAACGCTTGAGCGTAGGCGCAGCCGATGCGGACGAGAGATCGCCGCGATTCGCGCTGTTGCCACAAGCGGCAACCGTCGCCGCCATATTGCTGTCGCTGCCGGCATGCTTCAAAGCGCGACGGCTGGGAGAAACGGGCGCCGGATGCAATCTTTCGAAAAACTGTTGCTTGAGAACAAAGCCTGGGCCGAGGAAGTCAAGGATCGCGACCCGGGCTATTTTGATCGGCTCGCGGCCGCTCAGAAGCCGGAATTCCTGTGGATTGGCTGTTCCGACAGCCGCGTGCCGGCGGACATCATCGTCAATGCACGGCCCGGCGCGATTTTCGCGCATCGCAATATCGCCAATCAGGTGATCGCCACGGACTTTAACTGCCTGAGCGTCATTCAATATGCGGTGCAGGTGCTGAAAGTGCCGCATATCATCGTCTGCGGCCACTATAACTGCGGCGGCGTTCGCGCCGCGCTCGACCGACAGCGTCCCGATCTGGCGCTGCTCAACAAATGGCTCATGCACATCAAAGACACCTATCGGATGCACCGCGACGAGATTGACGCGCTTAACTCGGAGACGGAAAGAGCCAATCGGCTCGTCGAGCTTAACGTCATCGAGCAAGTGATCCGTTTGTCGCAATTCTCCATCGTGCAGACTGCATGGAAAGAAGACCAGCGGCCGATGTTGCACGGCTGGGTTTTCGGCCTCCAAGACGGAATATTGCAACAGCTCGTCACCTTGCCGCCCGGCAGCGACGTTGACGCCATCTATAAGCAATACGGCGACGATCTATAGCAAGGCGCGCAAAACGCCAATCGAGGAGAGCTCAAGCGTGTTCAGGCGGCATATCGATTACTACTACCGTCACCTAGATCGCGACATTCCCGCAGGCGTCGTGGTGTTCCTCGTCGCGGTGCCGCTGTGCCTTGGCATCGCAGTCGCTTCCGGCGCGCCGCCGTTCTCCGGAATTATTGCTGGGATGATCGGCGGGCTGCTTATTTCGCTTCTCAGCGGTTCGCAGTTGAGCGTTTCTGGTCCGGCCGCGGGCCTGACGGTCATTGTGGCGGCCGCGGTCGAAAAGCTCGGCTTCGACGCCATGCTGCTCGCCGTTGCGGTGTCTGGCCTGATTCAATTGGCCATGGGGTTTCTGCGCGCGGGCGTCATTGGCGCCTTTTTTCCGTCGGCCGTCATCAAAGGCATGCTCGCCGCGATCGGTCTGATCCTGATCATGAAGCAATTGCCGCACGCGGTCGGCTACGACGCCGATGCAGAGGCCGATTTGTCATTCCTCGAGGACGACAGCCACACGCGCCTTTCGTTTCTGTGGGACGCGTTTCGCTCATTTTCGACCGGAGCGGTGATCGTCAGCCTTGTGTCGCTCGCGATCCTGCTGCTTTGGGAATCGCCCTATATCAAAAAGCATCGCTACCTGTCGCTCGCCCCAGGTCCGTTGGTCGCGGTCCTGTTCGGCGTCTTTTATAACGTCGTGGCGCAGACGCTGTTTCCCTCGCTGGCGATCGCCTCGCAACATCTCGTCAACCTTCCGGCGATCTTCGGGCCGATGGATTTCGCGCGGGAGCTCAACTTTCCGAATTTCACCCGGCTGATCGACATTCAAATTTATGTGACGGCCGCGACTCTGGCCCTGGTCGGCAGTCTTGAAACTCTGCTCAGTCTCGAAGCCGTCGATAAGCTCGATCCACTCAAGCGCACCGCGCCGACCAATCGCGAGCTGAAGGCTCAGGGCGTCGGCAATTTCTTGAGCGGGATGTTGGGCGGGCTGCCGATCACTGCCGTGATCGTGCGCAGTTCCGCCAATATCGACGCGGGCGCGCGAAGCAAGTCGGCGTCCTTTGTCCACGGCCTGTTGCTTTTGTTGAGCGCGATGTTCCTGTCGAGCCTGCTCAATTTGATCCCACTCGCCTGCCTCGCGGCGGTGCTGATCTTGACAGGCTATAAGCTCGCGAAGCCAACGCTCTTCATGCAGCAATATGAAAAAGGCTTCAATCAATTTGCGCCCTTTGCAATGACGGTCGGCGCAATTCTTATGACGGATCTTCTCAAAGGCATGGCCATCGGCATGGCCGTCGGTCTGTTCTTCGTGTTGCGCGCGAATTACCACTCGGCGTTCACGCTGACGCGCGACGGCCGAAATTACCTTCTGCGGCTGCAAAAGGACGTGTCCTTCCTCAACAAGGCGCAATTGCGCAGCCTGCTCGAGAAGATCGAGGAGAACGGCTATCTCGTGATCGACGGCACGCGCGCAAACTTTGTCGATCAGGACATCATGGAAACGATTCAGGATTTCATCAAGGCGGCCAGCGATTACAATATTCGCGTCGAGTTGAAGGAGATGCGCGGGCTTGAACCGGTCAACGGACTGGTTCCGGCCGAATAGGGCGCGTTCAAATTCGCGGCCTTTTACGGCGCAAAGCCTTCAAAGACGATCTGGTCGGTCCATTCTCGCGCCCGCGCCGCCATTTCCGGCGAGCGTACCGTCCAGGCGGTTACCGGAATCCTGAGCGCGTCGCGCAGCAGCAGCGGAATCGCATGCGGGAGATCGCGCACATTCCATGACAGAAAATCCGGCAGCGTGCGCTTGTAATGCAGGAAATGCGTAAGCTCGGCGCGCTGCGCCGCCGACAATTGCGGCCAATCCTCCTCGCGGTAATGCGCTTCGCCGACGATGCCGAGCGGCCGATGCGCAATCCCCAGCGCCGCGGCGCGGGCGCGCAGAAAGGCGATCTGATCTGGGTCGAAGCTTTCGATTGCGACAGCGCCGTCGTAACGCGCCAACGCCAGCGCGACGCGTTGCGCTGCGGTCGTGTCGCCATTGAAGGCGCTCTTGATTTCGACGACGATTGGGGTTCGCCCGCCGACCGCCGCGAGAAATTCCGAAAAAGTGGGAATAGCGTCGCTGCTACCGCGCAGGCGCAAACGTTTCAATTCATCCGCCCTCTGCGCCGCGACCGCGCCGGCGCCTTCGGTCAGGCGTTCGAGCGTCTCGTCATGGAAAACGACAAGTTCGCTGTCGGCGGTCAGCTGCACGTCGCATTCGACGCCAAAGCCGGCGGCGATCGCCGCGCGCGCCGCCGATATCGAATTTTCAATCGCGCCCTTGGCCGCGTCATGCAGGCCGCGATGCGCGATCGGGCGCGCCGTCAGCCATGAAAGATCAGGCCTCATCACGCCAGAATCTCGAAAATCCCCTCGACTTCGACGGCGGCGTCGAGCGGCAATTGCGCGACGCCGACCGCAAAGCGCGCATGTTTGCCGTTCGCGCCGAGAACCGTCGCGATGAGATCGGAAGCGCCATTGACGACCTGCGGCAGTGAGGCGAAATCTGGCGCGCTGTTGACGTAGCCGCCAAGCCGGACCGCGCGCAGCTTGGCGAGATCGCCGACGGCGGCGTTGGCTTGGGCGAGGACGTTGAGCGCCGCCTGGCGCGCCGCGGACTGACCGTCCTCTAGTGAAACGCCGGCGCCGAGTTTGCCGCGATGCGCCGGGTCGACGCCATTGGCGCCGAGCGGCAGTTGTCCCGATATGAACAGCAAAGCGCCGGCGCGCACGAACGGAACATAATTGGCGAGCGGCGCTGCCGCCGCAGGCAGCGACAGGCCCAGTTCTTTCAGCCGCGCAAGCGGCGTATCAGTCGATGCGGTCATGGCGCCTCCCCAAAGAGAAAGTCGTTGCTCCCAGGAATGCGCGACCCTAGTTTCCTAATTCAAGCGACGCAATGGCGTTGAAGCGCCGACATTGAAAGAGGTCCGATGATTTTGTTACGCGTGCTGGCCGCCGCAATCTGCGTGGGAACGCCGCTCGGCGAGGCGTTGGCGGAGCGCGCGCTTGCGCTCGCCAACCATCGCGCCGTGTATGATCTGAGCCTCTTAAAAACGAGCGGCGCGAAAGCGCCGGCCCAGGCGCGCGGCCGTATCGCCTTCGACTTCTCCGGATCGGCCTGCGAGGGCTATGTGCAGAACTTTCGCCAGATTACCGAGCTTCAACCCTCGGAGGGGGCCGCGAAGCTCTCCGATATGCGCTCGGCGACTTTTGAGGGCGGCGACGGCGCCGATTTCCGATTCAAGGTGGAAACCAAGGTCGACAATTCGCGCGCCGAGGAAGTCGATGGAATTGCCAAAAAATCGAGCGACGCCCGGCTTTCCGTCGATCTCTCCAAACCCAAGCGCGCGCGAGTGGAACTTGTCGGTCCAATGCTTTTTCCGACCGAACATTTGCGCAGAATCGTCGAGACGGCCATGGCCGGCGAACATCTGCTTGAAGCGCGGATCTTCGACGGCACGGGAGACGGCGAAAAGGCGTTCGACACTTTGACGGTGATCGGCAAGCCAACGACCGAGCCGCCGCAGGAAAAGGCGGCGCGCGTCGACGAGCTCAAAAACATGCGCCGCTGGCCGGTGGCCATCTCCTATTTCGATCTCGGCAAAAAGGACGGCCAGCCGATTTACGTGCTGTCTTTCGACCTTTATGAGAACGGCGTCTCTCGCGCGCTGACGCTCGACTATGGCGACTTCGTCTTGCGCGGCGATATGACTGATTTGGTCCTGCAGCCGACCCCGGCCTGCAAAAAATAGAAGGGCGTTTGGCGGCTCACCGGCGGCCCAAGAGCGCCCCGATTCGCTTCGCAAGCGATCGCGGACGCCAGTAGATTGCGGCGTGAATATCGAGCGTCTGGTCCAGGAAACGCGCCGTCGGCGGAACGGCGAGAAGCGTCGCATCCTCTGGAACGCGTCTCAGCGCCGCTTCATCGTCAGGCATTGCAATGACGACGCCGCAGTCCGTGGCGATCACGCTCGACACATAATGTAGCAGCATGAGATTGGCGACGATTTCCTGCATCTTCGAGCGTGGATTTTTGCGCCGGACGCATCGCGGCGCGCGAATGAGATAATCGCCGCTCGTCTCGTCGGAATGCAGCATCAGCCCAACCAGCCGGCCGTGTCCGGGCCAATGGCTTTCGCTAGGTCGTTTCAGGCGGATGAAGTCGCCTTCGAAAACCTTGGACTGAATGTGGCGCCGCTCGCATGCGTCGCTCGCCCGCGCGCGCGTCGCGTCGACGTAATCGAAACGGATCTCTGCGTCGCGCGCCACGGGGATTCGGGCCTCGCCCAATTTCCTTAAGACCGCGGCGGCCACCGCCGCCGAGGCTTCGACCGTCAGGTGATTTTGATCCTGATAATGCGCCGGCGTCGCTCCGCCGGGAAAAATCTCCTCCAGCCAGATAGCAGGCGTCGCATAACGAGTCGCCGCTTCCGCATAGAGCCGGCGCGCGCGCCGCCTTGCGCCGCGCAACTCTTTGGAGGGCGTCCGGCAGGGATCGAGGCAAAGGAACATCAACCGAATTCCCCGCCGCGCACAGCAGGCTGCGAAAGCCTGCAGCGCATCGACGACGAGCGCTTCTCGCAGGCAATTGGCTGCGAAAAGCAAAATGTCGTTTAGACAATATTCGAAAATGATGATCTCCGGAGGCGCCACTCCTGCGCGTTCCATCCTCAACAGCGCCATTAAGCCGTAGAGCGATCCAACCGCGCCGAGAAATCGATTCTCGACTTCGTGCTCCGACGCCTGCCTTTGAAACTGGAACGCCCAGCCATCCCGTATTCCGGCGTTGGAGCCGCCGAGCAGCAATATTTTCATGTCGTCGAGATATCTGCCTCAGAGGTCAGGGACCGTAGCCACGCCCGACGATGCTAACCGGTTCGCGCGCGCGAGGCCATAGACGCGGGTCGCTTACGCGCTTATGGCAAAGCGGCGTTTTCGTTCTATTTGAGGCGGCGGGTTTCTTTCGCTGCGGAGCGCGTGAGATGTTTCCCATTCCACAATGCGTCTTCCTGACGCGCGGCGTCGGCGCGCATCGTCATCGTCTCACAGCGTTGGAATACGCGCTGCGCGACGCCGACATCAAACAGCAAAATCTCATTGCGGCGCAAGGTGCACGGCGCGGCGAATGGATCTGCGCGGTCGCCGCGGCGGTGTTCCGCTTCGTCAAACTGGACGGTTCGCCATGAGCGATACGCCGACATTCGCCGCGAAACCAACCTTTCTTGGCGTCGAAGCGCGGGCCGATGCGGCGGTCGTCATCGCCGGCGTTCCTTTCGACATCGGCACGACCAATCGCAGCGGCGCGCGCTTTGGACCGTCCGCGATTCGTCACGCCAGCCGAATGTTGATTGACGGCGCTCATCCCGCGCACAGAACGTCGCCGGGCGATCTCTCGCTCGCAGACGTCGGCGATTTCGCCATCGCGCTGGGCGACATCGCCGCGAGTTTGAAACTCATCGAGGCGCAGGCGTCAAACCACGCGCATCTCGTAACTCTTGGCGGCGATCATGGCGTTACGTTGCCCTTGCTGCGCGCCTGCGCGAAACGGCGCGGACCGCTGGCGCTGATTCATTTCGACGCCCATGTCGACACATGGCCCGACAATTTCGGCCAGCCTTATGCGCATGGTTCAATGTTCTATCACGCGATCAACGAAGGGATTGTCGACCCGCGCCGGATGATTCAGATCGGCATTCGCTCGCCCGTGCAGCGCGAGGTCTACGACTGGACGCTGGCGAAAGGCGTCACGATCGTCGCCGCGCAGGAAGTCCACGAAATCGGACCTGCCGCCGTCGCCTCAAGAATTGTCGAATGCGTCGGCGGCGCGGCGGTCTATTTGACCTTCGACGTCGACGCGCTCGATCCGGCTTTCGCGCCCGGCACCGGAACGCCGGAAGTTGGTGGTCTCGCGACCTGGCAGGCGCAGTCGATCATGCGCAAACTGACCGGCGTGAGCTTTGTCGGGATGGATGTCGTCGAAGTCGCTCCCGCCTATGACGTCTCCGAAATCACCGCGCTCGCCGGCGCGACGATGGCATGGGAATACCTTAGCTTGCTGGCGACCTCGGCCGCCCTGTCTCGTATGGCTTAGCGTCGGCTTTTTTGGCCATGAAACGGCTCTTGCCAAGGCCGCTCTTCCGCAGCACTCTCGGCCCTGATCCGTTCCCAGGCGGCAGTCCGATTCAGGGCGTTTCGAGCGGAGGGGAGGGCGGCATGACTGGTGCGGATGGCGGAAGAACCCGCGAGGCGGTCGGCGTTTTCTCGGATGGCTATGCGCTCGAGAGCGCCGTGGCGGAATTGCTGAATTCAGGCTTCGATCTTGGCGACATCAGTCTGCTTGCCGGAGAGAAAGCCGTCGCAAGCAAGCTTGGCCATACATATGAAAAGGTCGAGCAGGTCGAAAACGACGACAAGGCGCCGCGCGTCGCCTATGTGCCAAGAGAATCGCGCGGCACAAAAAAGGGCGCTCTCGTCGGCGCTCTCGTCTATGTCGGCGCGGCCGCCGCGGCTGGCGCCGTGCTCGCCTCGGGCGGAGCGCTCGCCATGCTTCTGGTGAGTGGCGTCGTCGGCGCCGAATTTGGCGGCCTGATCGGCGCCGTGCTCGGCGAATATATGGACGAGCGTCACGCAAAATATCTGCAAGAGCAACTCGACCACGGCGGTCTGCTGCTCTGGGTGCGAACGCGAAATTCAGAGCTGGAAGAAAAAGCCATGCATATTCTTGCCAAACACTCGGGCCGCGACGTGCATGCGCATGACATGCCCGTCGCGACTGCATGACTATGAGTATTTTGACTTTTTTGTAAGAAGATGCGCCCGGCGCCGAACCGGCTGACCCTGGATGGCGATACATTGGAGCGTTGGCCCCCGAGCCCCGACGCCAATGATCTTTTTTTGGCCGGCGTCTCGGCGGCGCAGCAATGATTCAGAAACAAAATGCTTTCGGCGAAGATATTTGCGTGGGTTCGCTGTCATTATTCAGTCATGGTCCATCTCCCCTAGAGTAATGTCTTGATCCTGCTCTAGCGCTCGTGACAGAAGGCGCGGGCATTTGGAACCGGTCGGCTGGACGACAATCTGGAAGTGAAACAGGCGTTGGGTCTCGCGAGCCATATTCCATTGAGCCGACGCCAAATTCTCATTGCGGCGGTCGGCGCGTTGGCGCTGGCCGGCGCCTTGTTTGTTCTGATCGGTCCGGAGGGGAGTTTATTCCGCAACGACGCTGGACAGGCGTCGGATCGCCGGCGCGTTCCGCCGCTCATGCGCAAGGGAAAGGCGATCTTCGTTCCCGAGGGCTCACCCTATCGCGCCCATATCGCCGTCGCGCCGGTCCAAAGCCGAAATGTCAGCCTCAGTCGCGTCGTGCCTGGCGCGGTCGAAGCCGATCCGGCCCGGACAGTGAGAATATTGGCGCCCGTTAACGGACGCGTCAGCGAACTCGACGTCGAGCTTGGCGACAATGTCAAAAAGGGCCAGCCGCTCGCGACCATCGATTCGGGCGATTTGGCGCAGGCCGTCGCCGACGCGGAAAAGGCCCGCGCCTCGGTGAAGCTCACAAAGAGCGCCTTGGATCGGGCGACGGGATTGAACAAGGCGGGCGGGCTTGCGCTGAGGGAAGTAGAACAGGCGCAGAACGACTATATGCAGGCGACTTCGGAACTGAAGCGCGCCGAAGCCCGGCTCGATGTGATCGGCGACAACAGCAAGGTCACCGGCCAGCGCAAGATCACCCTCAACGCGCCGATCGACGGCACCATCACCGCGCTCGACACGGCGCCCGGCGACTTCATCGACAATACGACTTCGCCGATGATGACCATCTCCAACCTCGATCGCGTCTGGGTCACGGCGAGCGTGCAGGAGAAGGATCTCTCCTTTGTGCAAATGGGCGAGCGCGTCGAAGTTTCGCTCGTCGCCTATCCGCGCGAAGTGTTTCCCGGCAAGGTCGAAATCATCAGCCAATTGCTCGAAGCGGATACGCGACGCAACAAGGTCCGTATCGCCTTCGACAATCCGAAGGGCATCTTCAAACTGAACATGTTCGCGACGGTGCGCTTTTTTTCGCCGCCGGCGCAACGCGTCGTCGTCCCGGCGTCGGCGCTGATGATGGTCAACGACACCTCAAACGTTTTCGTCGAAGTCGCGCCCTGGACTTTCGAGCGGCGGCCGGTTCAGCCTGGCGCCGACATCGATGGCGTGACGGTGGTTGCGGGACTGAACGCCGGCCAGCGCATCGTCGTGCGGGGCGGAGTCCTCCTGAATGATTGAGCGCATCGTCGAGTTTTGCCTGAAGCACCGCTACGGGGTGATATTGGCGACGGCGATCCTGTTCGCCTTCGGCGTCTACTCATGGACGCAACTCAAGATCGAAGCCTATCCCGAAATCGGCGACGTGACGGTGATCGTCACCACCAAGGCGACGGGGCTTGCCGCCGAGGAGGTGGAGCAGCAAATCACCGTGCCCTTGGAGCGCGCGCTGGCGAGTACGCCGGGCCTCCTCACGATACGCTCGACCAGCACGTTCGCGCTGTCGCTCATTACAATGGTTTTCAAGGACGGCGTCGAGGACTATTGGGCGCGCCAACGCGTGTTGGAGCGAATCGCGCAGGTCTCGCTTCCTCCCAATATTCAGCCTGCGCTTGGTCCGTTGACCGGCCCGACCGGCGAAATCCTCAGATACACTTTGGAGTCCGACGCAAAAAATATCGAAGAACTATCGGAAATTCAGCGCTGGATCGTCATCCCGGCGCTCAACCAGGTCGCTGGCGTCGCAAGCGTCGCCAATTTCGGCGGCGTCACGCGTCAGTTTCAGCTCCAGCTCGATCCGGTCGCGATGCAGCGCTATGGGCTTGGATTGACCGACGTCACCAATTCCATCGTCGCCAACAGCGCCAGCGCCGGCGGCAGCCGCATCACGCGCGGCGAACAGTCTTACGTCATTCGCAGCATCGGCCTTGTGCGCACCAAGGAGGACCTCGGAAATATCGTCATTACCGAACATGGCGGCGTGCCGGTATTGACCAAGGACGTCGGGACTCCGCGCTACAGCGCGCAAGAGCGCGAAGGCATGCTCGGCAAGGATTACAATTCGAACGCCATTCAAGGCGTCGTGCAGATGCTGAAGGGCGAGAACGCCACGGTGGTTTTGAAGGCGGTGCACGACAGAATTGACGAGCTGAATGCACAGCTTGCGCCGAAAGAGGTGAAAATCGTTCCCTATATGGACCGTAACGAGCTGGTGCAGCTAACGGTTTCAAAGGTCGCGCACACGGTGACCGAAGGCATTGTTCTGGTCGTCGTGGTGCTGATGCTTTTTCTCGGCAGCCCGCGCAGTTCGCTCGTCGTTGCGGCGACCATTCCGCTGTCCCTGGCTTTCGCCTTCATCCTGATGAATTTCACCAGGCTGCCGGCGAATCTTCTGTCCCTCGGGTCGATCGACTTCGGGATCATCGTCGACGGCGCGATTATCGTGACCGAATCGATTCTCAGGTTGCGAGAGCATAATCCCGACCGCGAGCTTCAGGTCGTCGACGTTCAGTTCGTCGTCGGCCAGGTGGTGCGCCCGATTTTTTTCGCCACTGTGATCATCATCGCCGGCTATGTGCCGCTGTTGGGACTGGAGCGCGTCGAGGCCAGACTCTTTGCGCCCGTCGCCTATACGATCGCCTACGCGCTGATCGGCGCTCTTCTTTGCACGTTGATGCTCGTGCCGGGTCTTGCCTATATGGCGCTGCGCTATCCAGCGAAGCCCTTTCACAATCGCGTGCTCGAATGGATGGAGCGGCGCTACAAAGATATGCTCTATCAGTGCCTTGAGCGACCGCCGATCATCTATGTCACGACAGCCCTGGCGATTTGGGGCCTCGTCGTGGCCGGCGGCGCGGTCGGGCGCGACTTTCTTCCCAATCTCGACGAAGGCTCGCTTTGGCTGCAGGTGCAGCTGCCGAGCGGCATATCTTTCGAAAAAGCGTCGGATATGGCGAGCGACCTGCGTAACGCGGTGATGGAGTTTCCGGAGGTCTCTTACGTCATCACGCAGATCGGCCGAAACGACGATCGCACGGATCCCTGGACGACAAGTCATATCGAAGCCCCGGTCGGACTGAACCGCTATGATTCATGGCCCGATCGCGAGACGAAGGAGCAATTCGTCACCAAGCTGACAAGGCGCCTCAGCCAGCTTCCGGGGATGGATGTCGGCGTGAGCCAGCCGATCATCGACAATGTCAATGATCTTGTCAGCGGCGCTCACAGCGCAATGGTGGTCAAGATTTTCGGCGAAGACCTTAAGGAGACGCGCCGCATTGGAAACGAGATCGTCGCCGCGCTGAAGACCGTGAAAGGCACGACCCAGACGTCGATCGTGCAGGAGCCGCCGATTCCGCAAATTGCATTTCATATCGATCGCGCCGCAGCTGCGCGCTACGGCATAAACGTTGCCGACGTTTCGAACATGATTCAGATCGGAGTCGGCGGCGCCTCCATCGGACAGGTTTACGTGAACGACCGCAGCTACGATATGACGGTGCGCTTTCCGCTTCAGTCGCGCAGCAGTCCGGAAGAGCTCAGCGATCTTCTGGTGAAATCTTCCTCCTCTAACGCGCAGATTCCCCTGTCGGCAATATCGAAAATCACGCTGCAGAACGGCGAGAGCGCCATCTCCCACGAGAAGACGAAACGCGTGTTGACCATTCGCCTCGACTATGCCGATCGGGATCTCAGCTCCTATCTCGCGGAGGCGCAAAAGAAAGTCGCCGAGGCCGTTTCCTACGACAAGCAGGCGAACAGCGTCGTGTGGAGCGGAAAATTCGAAAACCAGCAGCGCGCGCAGGCGCGGCTGACGATCATCGTCGGCGTCGTGCTGTTGCTGATGCTGCTGATCCTTTACATCGGCTTCGCCAAGCTGCGAAACGCGTTGCTCATTTTGGGGGTCGTGCCATTGTCGGCGCTGGGCGGGCTGATTTTGCTGATCGCGACGCGTGAGACGCTAAATGTCGCGACAGGCGTTGGCTTCCTCGCGCTATTTGGCGTCGCGGTGCAAAACGGCATCATCATGGTGTCGCATCTCAATCGCGTCACCGCGGTGCATGTCGCGTCAGCCCGCACGCGCCATCTCGGGGTGGATGCCACAGACGAAGACATTATCGGCGACGAGCAGGCGAGCTTCCGCGATCAGGTTCTTGATGGCGCCGGGGAGCGGTTCCGCTCGGTGCTGATGACTTCGGCCGTGCCGATGGTGGGCATGTTGCCGGCGGCGCTGGCGACAGGCGTGGGCAGCGACGTTCAACGCGGGCTCGGCACCGTAATCGTCGGCGGACTGTTCGCCTCGACAGGTTTGATCCTCTTTGTCATTCCAACGCTGCATTTCGTCATCGAACGCTTTATAGAAAGGCGCATGAGCGGCAGCGCGAAAGAAGCTCTTCGGGTCTGATATCTGCAGATGGACGAGACGAGCGACCTTTCGAGGCCACGGGCCGGCGCCGCGCGCATCAGGCGCGCCGCGACCGTAGCGTGGCTCGCAGCGTCGCTTTCCGGTTGCATGGTCGGCCCCGACTTCATCAAGCCGCCCGCGCCCGACGCCCCGCATTTCACGCCGGAAAAGACGACATCGCCCGGGTTGGGTCAGCGTTTCGCCGAAGGGCGCGACATTCCGGAAGACTGGTGGACGCTTTATCGGTCAAAGCCGCTCGACACGCTGGTGCGCGAGGCGCTCGAACATAATCCCTCGCTCGAATCGGCCGAGGCGGCGATCCGCATCGCCTATTTCAACGCCGAAGCGCAAAGGGGCGCGCTCCTGCCGCAGGTGGGGATACTCGCCAACGAAAGCCAGAACATCCAGTCAAACAACCGCGCGCTGAGCGCGATCAACCAGTCCCTCTTTAACCAGTATTTCCCGAGCCCCTATAACATCATCACCCGACAACCGACGCCGAGCCCTTTTACGACCAATCCGAACGCGCCTTACGGCCTGTTCTTGAAGCAGCTCTCGATCACTTACGCCCCCGACATCTGGGGGCTGAACCGGCGATCGCTGGAGTCGCTCGAGGCACAGACCGAACAGGCGGCGTTTCAGATGGAGGCGGCGCGGTTGGCGCTGACCTCCAATGTCGTCGTCGCGGCCATTCAGGAGGCGTCGATTAGAGGACAGATCGAGGCGACGAAGAATATCATCACGATTTTGAAGGACTCGCTCGAAATCCTCAATCGACAATATTCCTTCGGCTCCATCGCCAAAGCCGATGTCGTCGCGCAGGAGGCGGCGCTCGCGCAGGCCGAGCAGGCGCTGCCGCCGCTGGAAAAGCAACTCGCGCTCCAGCGCGACCTTCTGACCGCTTTGGCCGGCCGTTTCTCCTTTGACCAGGTCGAGCAGAAATTCAGCCTCACGCGACTGAAACTTCCCGTGACGGTTCCGGTCAGCGTGCCCTCGTCGCTCGTCGAGCAACGTCCGGACATTCGCGCCGCCGAGGCCAATCTTCATGCCGCGACCGCCGCGGTCGGCGTGGCGCGCGCCTCTCGGCTGCCGAACATCACGCTCTCCGCCAATCTGGGCGCGAGCGCCTTTCATCTCGCGCAGCTCTTCGCGCCGGGCACGGGCTTCTACACATTCGCCGCAAATGCGGCGCAGCCGCTGTTCGACGGCATGACGCTTCTCAACAAGGAGCGTTCTGCCGTCGCCGCGCTGGAGCAGGCCGACGCTCAATATCGCAGCACGGTCGTCAATGCGTTTCAGAACGTGACCGATGCGCTGCGTTCCTTGCAGTCTGACGCAAGGGCCGTCGAAACCGCGCGCAAGAGCGAAGACGCAGCGAAACGCAGCCTGGACATCGTGCGCATGCAACTCAAATACGGCCAGGTTTCCCAGATCGCGGTATTTACCGCGCAGCGAATCTATTTCTCGGCGTCGCTGTTGCGGGTGCAGGCTGAAGCCACGCGTCTCGCCGATACGGCGGCGCTGTTCATGGCGTTGGGCGGCGGCTGGTGGAATCGCGAGCCAGACGCGCCGCATTAAGGCGCGCCGCTCAGCGCATCGGTCGATTGCAGCCGAATATGGCGCGATCTAAATTATTAGAATCGATCACGTTATCTGCGTTCAGGCGAGTCCGCCTGAACGCAGCGCGATCTAGCCGCCCGTCTTGCCGTTGTTTCCGGCGATCTCGGGCTTGTCCGTCATGCCGTTCTTGATCTTGTTGAGAATCTTCGGCAGGTCGTCCGGGTCCGGATTGAGATCGCGCGCATGATTCCACTGGAAATGCGCTTCGAGCTGACGGCCGACGCGCCAATAGGCGTCGCCGAGATGGTCGTTAATCACCGGATCGGACGGCTTCAGGTCGATCGCGTTTTCCAATTCGCGCACGGCGTCGTCATAACGCCCGAGGCGGTAATAGGCCCAGCCCAGACTGTCGACGACATAGCCGTCGCGTTGCCGCAAATCGACGGCGCGGCGCAGCATCTTGAAGGCTTCGTCGAGATTGGCGCCTCGGTCGACCCAGGAGTAGCCGAGATAGTTCAGCACCAGCGGCTGATCGGGGTTGAGCTCCAGCGCCTTTTTAAGATCGGCTTCGGCCGCCGGCCAATCCTTGCGCCGCTCATTGGCGATCCCGCGATAATAATAGAGGAGCCACTGGCTCTTGTCGGTCGGCGTGCGCAGATCCAGCACCCGCGTATAGGTCGCCGCGGCGTCGGCGAACGCCTTGCGCGAGCGCTGTAGATTGCCGAGCGCGGTCAGAGCTTCCTGATTTTGCGGATGAGCGGCGACGATAGCGGAAAGCGCTTCGGTCGCCTCTTTCGATTTGCCGAGCGTTTCGAGAAGCAGCGCCGCCTGCACGTCGGCGTTGACCCGCAGCGGATCATCCTTCGCCACGTTCTGATAAAGATCGATCGCCGTCTCTTCCTGCTTCATGCGCTCATAGACGTCGCCAAGCGTGACGAGCGCGAGCGCATTTTCCGGCGCAAGATAGAGCGACAGGCGCAGATAGATGAGCGAGGCGAGTTCGTCGCCCTGGCGTCCGCCGACGGCGCCGAGCCCATACAGCACCTCGCCCGCGCCTTCGTTGGCGCTACGCACGAAGGGCGGCAACGGCTTGCCTTCGTCGAGCGCCGCGAGGCTCGCGACGACGATCGGATGATTGGGCGCGACCTCGTTAAAGGTGAGATAGAGCTGCTTGGCTTCGTCGCGCCTTCCGTGCGTTGCGAGAAAGCGCGCATAGGCGTCGACGAGGCGCAGCGTATTCTTCTCAGCGCCATAGGCCGACTTGAAGCGCTTTTCAGCCTCGGCCTTGTTGCCGCCGAGATCGGCGATCATCCCCGCGTGATAGTCGCGGAACACCACAAAGGCGTCTTCGGTGAGCGTATCGAGCGTCGCGAGCGCGCGACGCGTATCCTTGGCGCCGGCGTAGCTCCATGCCGAGAGCAGGGTCGAGGTGATGTCGCGGCGCCGGTCGCCGCCGCCTTTCGCGAATTCAGCGCGCGCGGCGGCGTATTTCCGGTTCTTGATCATGTCCACCCCGCGCGCGAGATGCGCGAGGCCGTTGGCGCGGTCATGCGCGATCACCCGCCCGGTGAGCGCGAGGCCCTCGGCCATATTGCCATTGGCGAGAGCGGCGACGAAGGCGCGGTCGGCGAGATCGGGATTCTTCGGATCTTCGCGCAACGCCTCGCGGAAAAACGTCGAGGCGGCCAGCGTGTCGCGCTGCGCGCCGGCGATGATCGCGGCAAGATAATTGCCCGAGAGGCTGGCGCCGACTTCAAAGGGCCGGGCGATGACAATGTTTTCCCGCGCCGCCAGGCTGCTATCGCAGGAGAGCGCGAAGGCGCCGGTTCCGGCAAGGAGAGCGCAGGACAGGCGCGCCAGAGCGCGTCTCGCGCGGCTGGCGGAGGACGCAAGCAGAAGAGCTGATTTGGGCACTGGCGCTTTCCTAAAAGGCGACGGGCCGAGCGAGGCGCGAAAACTGCGACGCTTGAGGCGCGGTCGCCGGGAAGGGCTAAAGTCGCCGCCAAACATGGCCCTTTTGCGCCACTCCCGCAAGGCGAAAGAAGCGCTCGGCTATTGCCGCTTGCGGAGAGTAGCCAAGTCAACCGGCGCGAACCCTTCTCCCGCAAGCGGGAGAAGGAAAAACCCAACGATCGCGCAACGGCCCAGAGGCGCGCCGTTTACGTCCCCCTGATCGCCGCGACGATTTTCTGCGCGGCGTCGTCGAGATCGTCGGCGGGGATGACGTTGAGGCCCGATTCATTGATGATCTTCTTGCCGAGATCGACATTAGTGCCTTCAAGCCGCACCACCAGCGGAACCTTCAGCCCCACTTCCTTCACCGCCGCGATCACGCCTTCGGCGATGGTGTCGCAGCGCATGATCCCGCCGAAAATATTGACCAGAATGCCCTTCACATTCGGGTCGGCGGTGATGATCTTGAACGCGGCCGTCACCTTCTCGGTCGTGGCCCCGCCGCCGACATCAAGGAAGTTCGCCGGGAATTCGCCGTAGAGCTTGATGATGTCCATCGTCGCCATCGCGAGGCCGGCGCCATTGACCATGCAGCCGATATTGCCGGGCAGCGAAATATAGGCGAGGTCGTATTTGGACGCCTCGATTTCCTTCTCGTCCTCTTCGCTCTTGTCGCGCAGCTCGACCATGTCGGGATGGCGATAGAGGGCGTTGTTCTCGAAGCTGACCTTGGCGTCGAGGCAGCGCAGCTTGCCGTCTTTGGTGACGATCAGCGGGTTGATTTCGAGCAGCTCCATGTCCTTGCCGACAAAGGCGGCATAGAGCTTTTCGGTCAGCTCCCCCGCCTGTTTGGCGAGATCGCCCTTAAGGCCGAGCGCGTCGGCGACCTGGCGGCCGTGATGCGGCATCAGGCCGGTCGCCGGATCGACCGAGAAGGTCACGATCTTTTCGGGCGTGTCATGCGCGACCTTCTCGATGTCCATGCCGCCTTCGGTCGAGACGACGTAAGCGATGCGCGAGGTCGAGCGGTCGATCAGCATCGAGAGGTAGAATTCCTTGTCGATATCGGCGCCGTCCTCGATATAGAGGCGGTTGACCTGCTTGCCGGCCTCGCCGGTCTGCAGCGTGACGAGCGTCGCGCCGAGCATCTCTTTGGCGAAGGCTTCGGCCTCGTCGATCGATTTGGCGATGCGCACGCCGCCCTTGTCGCCGGCGCTCGCTTCCTTGAACTTGCCCTTGCCGCGCCCGCCGGCGTGAATCTGCGCCTTCACCACATAGACCGGGCCGGGAAGCTTTTCGGCCGCCGCGCGGGCGTCTTCCGCATGCAGCACGGCGAAACCGTCGGCGACGGGCGCGCCGAAGTCGCGCAGAACGGCCTTGGCCTGATATTCATGGATATTCATGGATTTGCGTCTCCCTGGCGTAATCTCGCGCCGGCGCGGGCTCAATCGCGGCCAAAAGGCATGAGCGGCGCGGTTTCGTCAAGGCGGCGGGCGGTCGCGGGGCGGTGGGCCGCGTGTGTCTTTGGCGGGCGTTTTGGGCGGCGGGACGGGGGGAGAAGCGACAGGGGAGGGCTGCGGCGCCTTCGCCGCATCGGGCGGCTTCGAAGTGTCCTTCAGAACCTCGGCCTTGATCTCCCGCAGGCGTGTCTTGTCGGTGTCGGTCAACTCGGACGAGACGGGGCAGTTATTCCCTTTGAGAATGTCGTCGATCAGCGCCGGCGCCTCGCGGCTGGTGGCGACCAGACGCCAATTTTTGCTGATCCCGCGCAGGATATGGATCGCATTTGCGTCGGAATTGCACACGAGCTCACGCAGGCGTGGCGCGAGCGCTTTCGCATATGTCGCTTCGTCGACCTGAGCGGCTTCAAGAAGCTCGCGCCACTTTTTGGCGGCGGGCGACGGTTCTGCATTCGCTGCGCAAGGGGCGAGATCGTCTCCTTTCGCCTTGCAGTCGAGACGGGCGATGCGCCGCAAGGCATTTTTGCGCGGCTCTCCTTGCGGAACAGCCTCGATCGTCTTGTACAATTCGTCATAGGTCTCTTTCGTCCAGGATGTCGGGCCGTTCGGGCCTCGAAGGCTCTCAGGCGCCCAAGTGACGTTGGGCAAGAAGATCGGTTGGATCGAATCAAATTCTAGTTCGCCCCACGCTCGCCACAGATGGGCGGATTCGAGCGATGCGGCCTGAAGCTGCGCGAACGTGAAATCCGCGCCCTGAAGTTCCGCCGCAAAGAACGACGCGCCTTGAAGCTGCGCATCCTTGAGCGACGCGCCCTGAAGCTGTGCCACACCGAGCAACGCCCCTTGAAGGTTTGCCGACTCGAACGACACGCCTTGAAGCTCCGCCCCCACGAGATACGCGCCCTGAAGCTGCGACCCACCGAGCGACGCGCCTTGAAGCCGCGCCTCCTGAAGCGACATGCCCTGAAGGTACGCTCCTATAAGCGACGCGCCTTGAAGCTTCGCCCGATCGAGCGATGCGCCCTGAAGCTTCGTACCATCGAGCGACGCGCCCTGAAGCTGCGTCTCATAGAACGTCGCTCCCTTAAGCTGCGCGTCATCGAGGTTGGCTTTTTGCAGCTTCGTCCCATTGAGCAGGGCGCCGTCGAGCCTCGCCCCGCGCAGATCAATATTGTCGAACCATGCATCGCGCAGATCGGCGCGTTCGAGGCGACGATGTTTGAGGCTGAAGCTGTATGGTTTCCACGTAAGCTTCCCCGGCCCTTCGACTCCCTGCGCCGCGTAAATATCAAACTCGCGCAATCGCAGCGTATTGACTGGCCAGTTTCCAGAGATGCGTTTGTTTTCGTCCTCGTTCAGCGCATCGACCTTGCCGAATATGAATTCGGTCGCGGCGTTCGGCTCCGCCCACTTCGCCCAACGAAACGGTAATTCGTCCCACTCGCTCGGAAATGTCGCGAAGAGGACAGAAAATATAACGACCATCGCCGTCGCAATCGGAGCGCCGAATTTTCGAAAAAACCACAGAAAATCGTCCCAGGCCTTCATCCAGCGGCTTTGATGCTTCGGGCAGCTTCTGTCTCGGTCGGCGAGGATTTTCATCCAAAGCCACCAGATGATCGCGAGATCGAGGCAAAGAACAATGCGATGCAGCCAGGTCACGCGCGTGTCGTGGTAGGGCAGGAACTGCAATTGCAGCAACAGCAGGACCGCGACCGGCGCGCCGACCAGCGTCGTCCAGGCGATGACCCAGAGCATCACCCCGAAGGCGCTTTCGCGAATATCCGTCGGCCCGGCGAGAAACTGCACGAAGACATTGATCGGCAGTTGCTGGCGCAGCCCCTCGCGAATCGCGTGGTCGTTTTCGACCTCTGCGGTGATTTTCGCAGCAAGCCGGTCGTGAAAGGCTTTCGCCTTGTCCGACAGCATGGCGAAATGCGCGAGCACGTAAGCATGGACGATCAGGAACAGAATGGGCGCAAGGATAAAGAAGGCTTTCAGCGGCAGTTTGATGTTGAGAAACGGAAGATCGACCGGGCATTCGAGCAGCAATTGCGTATGCGTGACGCCGCCGGCGGCAAGGGCGACGTAAAACAGCAGGAAGATATAGGAGAGCCAAAGCGGCGCGCCGACCGCCGCCGCGTCCGACACAGATTTTTGAATGGCGTCGAGATCGACGGCTTTTTTTGTGATGGCGGCGAGTTCTTCGGGGGAGATATTGGCGCCCGAATTCGATCGATCACGCTCGGCGAAATCCTTCGCGCGCTGCAATCTGAATTTGCGCAATTCGTCCGACGCCATCGGCTATACTCGCAATCAGACGCATTTTGCGTCAGACGCGCCGCTTTCGGCAAGAGCCCAAGAGGCGAAGCTAGCCCATCTTATTCGTGACGGCGCCGTTCGAAGGCTGGCGAGCATAGCATAGGTGGCTGAAACGGCGTAGGATTCGGTTGCTGACACCAACCCGTTCCGCTTCGACCTCACAGCCACGCCCGCC
>NZ_JBFWVN010000022.1:0-44889 GCF_050246715.1 Methylocystis sp. | reverse complement strand
CGGAGCGAACTGTCGCCGGACTGATGCGCGCACTCGAAACCCGCGCAGAAATCTTCAAGCCACTCGAATGCGCAAACTATTTCGCCGCGTGTGGATATGATCCACCTTGATCGGAGTCTGCTCTAGGCTTGCGGGGGCGAGCCATGTCGTAGATCAGAGCCGGACGTCAGAGGGGCGCGGCAAAAGCGTATTGCCCATCTTCGTCGACCGTGACGCGCCATTAAAATGGATAGGCTATGGAGGCGGCGCCATAGAAAGCGAACTAAAACGGCACTAATCATCTCGAATTGAAGTTCGTTTCATAGGAGTCTCCCGCTTTGGTTAAGAGCGGGAGCGCCGTTGTGGCCGATGCGACGGGACGTCCGATTGCTCCATTTTTGCAACCAGACTATTGACCGGGCGCCATCGGAAGAGATGACCGCTAAATTGCGTGCTTCGATCATCATCCATTTTGTCGATCAATGTGCTACATGCTCAGTTGGCCGCCAGCTTCGAATGGAGTCAGCATGACGAATGCGTGTCGCTTAATTGCAGACCAGGTGCGCCGCAAATTCTCTTCAAGTCGAATTCTCCTGCGCCACATCGCCGTGCTTGCTCTAATCTGTCAATCGTCAGCTTCAATCGCAGCTGAAATTCAAGTTCCGAGCCAGCCACGTTCCGAGCCAGGCGACGCTACCTCGATATTGCTGACTGCGCGTAGAATATTTGATGGCGTTGAGTTCCGATCGGACCAGTCGGTTTTCATAAAAGGCGCCGCTATCGTCGAAGTCGGCCCCCTGGAACGGCCGAAAGATCGAGCAAAAGAAGTCATAGACCTTGGCGATGCGACGATCTTACCGGGCTTTATCGAGCTTCATGCGCATATCGCGATACACAATGTCCCCGATGACGTCGTTTTGAAACATGGCGTCACGACGCTTAGGGAGGTGGGAGGCCCCGTATTGCGCGCTTCCGGAGGCAACGGAAAACTACGCCACTTAACATCCGGGCCAATCATTACGGTACAAGGCGGCTATCCCATATCGATTTTTGGCGCAGGCTACGTGGCCGAGGCGGTGCAGTCGGCCGAGGAAGCAAGAGATCTTGTGCGACGACTGGTCGAAGGGGGCGCCGCTGTTATCAAAATTGCGCTTGAACCCGGCGGCGAACCTGGTGCGCCCTGGAGCCAACAGCATCCGGGAATTGTTCCGCCTCCATGGGCGATGGCGAAGGTTGAACTCGTGTCCACGATCGTAGCGGAGGCTCACAGACTAGGAAAACTTGTAACTGCTCATATCGGCGAAAGCAGGGGCGCTTCGATCGCCCTGGCGGCGGGCGTTGATGAGTGGGCGCATGTTCCATGTTCCGAACTGGATGATCGCTTGATCGAGCGAGCGGCGCTGCAGAAAGTGAAAGTCGTTACAACACTCGATACGATGTCTCACTGCCCAGGAGTGTTCATAAACGCAAGGAAACTCTCAGAAGCTGGAGTTTCCTTTCTTTATGGGGCGGAAATCGCTCACGTGGATGTGCCGTGGGGTATCGATGCTCAAGAATTGCAACTCATGCGGCACGCAACACGAATGTCCGATGTCGAAATTTTGCGAGCCGCGACATCTGAGGCCGGCAAGGAACTCGGCATGGAGCCCCTGGAAAAATTAACAGCAGGCGCTCCTGCAGATCTCATCGCGGTCAAAGGAAACCCGCTGGGCAACTTCAAGATTCTCGAATATCCGGATTTGGTTATTTCCGGCGGAACTGTCGTTCTCAACAATTTTCGGTGAGCTTCATAGGAGCTCGGGTCGGCGCGGCCATAACAAGACCCGCGCCAACCCACACACCTTTCAGCGTTAGAAGCGATACTTTACGCCGCCATAGACCGACGCGCCATTACCGGGATAGAACGCCTGTGGATTGCCGGGCACCCAGTCATACAGGCCCGTAGCGATTGTGAACGGCGGGCGAGCGGCGTTAGCGACGCTGATGACGTCGCTGACATAATGGACGTTTCCGAGATTGCGCGCATCCAAATACAATTCAAGACCATTGGTCATCTTCCAACCTGCTTGCAGACCAATCAGGGCGTAGCCCGGCGCCCTCAGCGTATTGGCGTAATCCACATATGCGCCTGACGGGACCCAATCGACTTGCGGCGCAATATACAGCCCTTCCCGCGTGTTGTAGCTGACGGTCGTGCGCAGCACATTGCGCGGAATCGCCGGGAGCCAATTGTTCCCGTAGGTCGGGTCGCCATTGAAGGCGTATAGATTCATGTTCCATATCTGGGCGATCTTGAGAACGTCGCCGGCGCCTTCGCCCTGCAAGTCACGAAGAACCTCGACGCTGCCGCCAAGTTCGATGCCTTGGTGGACGGTATTTGGCGCATTGCGCGTGACGGACACTGTGCCGGAAGCCGGATTGGTGTTGAACTTCAGCAATTCGTCCCAGATATTGGCGTAGTAATAGGTAAAATCCCAAGCAAAACGGTCATATTTGCCCCGAGTGCCGATCTCGCCCGTCCAAGCCTTCTGCGCCTTGAGATTATTCATCTGAAACCCAAACAGACCCTCCGAATTTGGAAGCCATGGCGGTCGAGGCGCAAAAAGCGTTTGCGTCAGATCGATAAAGTCCGGCACGTCGCGCGATAGAGTAACATCGGAGAATACCTGAATATCCGGCGTGGCCTGCCACATCAGACCGAACTTCGGCATCAGCCCGTGATAGGTCTTGGACGCGCTTCCCGCGAGAGGCTCAAAGGGAATTCCGCCCAAGGCCGCCGTGGCTCTTCGATCGCTAATGTATTTCAGCCCCACCATCGCGATAAGATTTTTAGTAAGGTGAAATCTGTCCTCGCCATAGAATTCGACGTTGAAGGCGTTGATCGTATTGTTCCGCAGCTGCGGATTTTGACCCACCGGGACAAACGGGACAAGCGGACAGTCCTGCGCGATCGCATAATTGACGAATCCGCAAGCGTTGTTGCCATTGTTGAATCCGAACTGTGAAAGCGAATTCCACGACCATCCCGGGAAGCCGGCGCCGATGACATTGCCAAAAGGCGGCGCGCCAAACGAATTAAAGAGAGTGGGACGATCGGACAAGCCATAGGGGTTGGCGATCGTGCCGTTGAAATTCGTCCACCATTTGTCGCTTCCGTTCTCGCCCCAGACGCGCGCGCCGGCGATCACTTCATTCTTATGGCCAAGCAGTTCATGTTTGGACGTAAAGCGCGGCGTGACTCCCCAGTTGTTGGTGTTCTGCTGAATGACGACGAAGATCGGGTGATAGAGATACTGACCGATGTACCAGCTGCTGACGTCGAACTGCCCGAAATCCGTAACATAAGTCGTCTTGTTGGCGACGCGGTAGTTTTGCTGATATCGACCCTGATTGCCGCTAAAGGCCCAGTCGCCGGATGCGGGATTGATGTAGTTGCCATTATATGTTCCGAAACTTTCGACGAAAGGCGGCAGCGAAAGCCTCGGATCCGCCGCGATCTGACTCAGAGTCAGCGTGCCCGGCAATTGCTGATGGGTGTTGTAATAACCGAAATACATGCGGGTTTCGAGATTGTTCGAGAACCTGTATCCGGCATTGCCATTGATAAGCGTGTAATCGGACTTCTCGTGACCACGAAAACCAAGCGAATGCGTGAACGATCCATTGAGCAGAACGTCGAAGTTGCCGATGATTCTGGACGCCTGCGCCTGACCGCGTATGGTCTCGAAGCTTCCGCCTTCGAGATTGAGATAATTCGGCGAGATTGCGGTATAGGCCGTTGGCGAAACGAAATTGATGGCGCCGCCGAGCGTCGATGCGCCATAGGTCAATCCGTTGCCGCCCTTATAGACCTCGACGGCGCGATAATAGTGAGGGTCAATCGAATAGGTGTCGCCGGCGCCGTCCGCAAACGTCATCGGTATGCCGTCTTGCAGAAGCTCCAGTCCTCGATTGTGGAAGTCGCGCGTCAGATTGGAGCCGCGCACCGAGAGGCGGATCTCCGCGCCATATCGCGATTCTGCGAAGACGCCGGGCGTATCCTTTAGCGCGTCCCGCAGATCTGAAATGTAGCGCGTTTGCTGTTCTGGCGTATTGGAATCAACAAAGGCGACCGAGCCGACAGTGCGGTTGAGTTGCGCGCGCAGGGCGGGAATGGACGGCGCCACAAGGGAGCCTCCGCCTCTGGTGAACAGCGCCGGTTGGCCGGAGCCCTGTCCCCCTTCTATCGCAGGACCCGGTTCAGCAACCGTGCTGGGCGCGCCCGAGCTCGGGGGGTCGTCGAACGCGGCGATCGCGCCCCCAACTGCTGCGGTTTGCCAATCTCGATGGTCGGAAGGGCTTGCTGAGCCGCGGAATAATTCGGATCAGCCAAAGCCAGAGTGAGGACGGAGCCGCTAAGGGCGAGACGTTTCCGCAGCATCTTTTTGTTCCTAGTAAGTAGTCGGGAGGCGCGCAGCCACTCGTCAGCCGCGCTCTCGTCGAGCTGGCGCGGCGCAACGCGACTCCAATTCCAGATGCGGGGAGCGTTCTGATCGAGCTACGCTTATGCAGCGAGCGTGTGCGGGGCGAAAACGCCGACTCCGCTTGCTATGAAATGAGCGGAGGTGAAGTCGCAGACCAATTTGCGATCAACCCTGGCGGCCTCGGCCAGCCCGGTTTATCTCGATAAAACGTCGACAGGGAAACAACCGCCGACGAAAACAGAGCGTCCGTCGCCTTGAAGCTAAGAGCGCCCGGAACAATCAGGTCGCGCGCCGCGGAGGCGCAAAATACACAGCAATCCGAACAATCCTGGTTCGGCGTTTGGTGATCCGACTGACCCTCCGTCCAGTCGCAATGTTCGCCAAGATCGAGGGTCGAAAGAACGGGATTCGCCACGCTCGACGACTCTAAAAACGCGCCGGCGATCGCCAAAAAGCTCAATCCACGCAGAACAAGCAGAGACAACATCGCCGCCGCAATGATCTTGCGGCCCCCCGTGCGCCCATGAGTCTGATGGTTGACCATCTGAATATCCGCCGCCCCACTTGACGAGGCGAGTTTGCCTCCAGCGAGAATGGATTCTTGTTACTCTACCAAACTGGTCTGGGCAATGGCGCAGGCGAAGATTGGAGCGCCGACGCGCTCAATTCCTGAGCGCTGTTGCAATTGAGACACATCGCGGTGACTTCGTTGTCGGCTCCGGCATTGTTGGGAGAACTTTGCTATCGAGCAACGACCCGGCTGTTGAGGCCTTCATTGATCGCATTCGGGAGAGGGCAATTCGTTCATCGCTGGAGCGAAAACACAGGGCAGACCAAAAAATTGATCTAAAGAAAATCGCTGGGCCCATGGATCATGATCGGCGAGGATTGGCATAAGCGCTTTGCTTGCCGCGAAAATAATGGAAATCGCCGCTCGAGAGGATGCGATCTCCCGGCGCCAGTTCATAGGGTGCAAAGTCCGAAGCGCCGCGCAGCCGATCATAGATCGGACCGAAATCCTGATAGCCGGCGTCAAGCAGCTTCTCGAAGCTTTCGATGACGAAATAGGTCTGCTGAAAATCGCTGATGACGTAATTTGTTCGCATCACCCTTTCGAGATCGAAGGCGACGCGGTTCGGCGAGGAATCTTCGAGCGAAAAGACCGTCTCCGAAGGCGAGGACAGGATTCCGGCCCCGAAGATGCGCAACCCAGCCGGCGTCTCGATCAGGCCGAATTCGATTGTATACCAGTAAAGCCGCGCGAGATGATGGAGCTGGCCGCGCGCCAGCGCCCGTTGGCCGCCCTTGCCGTAGGCTTCGAGAAAGCGCGCATAGGTCGGATTGGCGAGGAGCGGCACATGGCCGAAGACGTCGTGGAAGACGTCGGGCTCCTGTAGATATCCAAGCTCCGACTCAGGGCGAATGAAGGCGCCCGCCGGAAAGCGCCGATTGGCGAGATGATCGAAGAAGGCGTCGTCCGGAATAAGGCCCGCGACCGGAACCACGCTCCAGCCGGTCATCGCGCTCAATCGGCGGCTGAGATCGGCGAAATCCGGAATGCCGGAGCGCGACAGTTCGAGCTTCTGCTTCGCCTCCAGGAATTCGTCGCAGGCTCGGCCTGGTAGGAGCTTCGCCTGCCGGGCGAACAGCCTGTTCCAGCGATCATGTTCCTCGTCGCTGTAGGAGGCCCAGTTCTGATCGATCGTCCAGTCCGCCTGTCGCGGCGCCCGCGCGTATCGATTCTTGCTTTCGTCTGCGAGTTGCAGTCCCATCGCCGATGGCCGTCGTGGAAGCCCTGTCTCTTTAATATATAGGAAAGCCATCCGGTCCTGCGAGATGACATCGCGCGGACGCGCCTTAGATGAGCGAACATGGAAGAATTATCGCATTTTATCGGCGGACGCCGGGTCAAGGGAACGTCCGGGCGTTTCAGCGACGCCTATGAGCCGATGACCGGCGCGGCGATCTCCCGCGTGCCGCTCGCCAGCCGCGACGAGGTGTGCGCCGCGGTCGACAACGCCGCTGCGGCGCAACGCGAATGGGCGGCGGTCAATCCGCAACGCAGAGCCCGCGTGCTGATGAAATTCGTCGATATCGTCGGGCGCGAGAAGGAGAGGCTGGCGTCAATTCTCGCCCGCGAGCACGGCAAAACCCTCGCCGACGCGCAAGGCGAGATTCAGCGCGGCGTCGAGGTCGTCGAATTCTGCATCGGCGTTCCGCATCTGATGAAAGGCGAATTTACCGATTCGGCGACGGCGGGCTTTGATGTTTATTCGATGCGCCAGCCGCTCGGCGTCGTCGCCGGCATTACGCCGTTCAATTTCCCGGTGATGATTCCGATGTGGAAATTCGCGCCGGCGATCGCCTGCGGCAACGCCTTCATCCTAAAACCCTCCGAGCGCAATCCCGGCGCGCCGCTGCTGCTCGCCGAACTGATGCTCGAAGCCGGACTGCCGGCGGGCGTGCTCAATGTCATCAATGGCGACAAGGAAGCGGTCGACGCGCTGCTCGAAGAGCCGCGAATCAAAGCCATCGGCTTTGTCGGCTCAACGCCTGTCGCGGAATATGTTTATGCGCAAGGAGCGGCTCACGGGAAGCGCATGCAATGTTTCGGCGGCGCAAAGAACCATATGGTGATCATGCCTGACGCCGACATGGATCAGGCGGTCGACGCTCTGGTCGGCGCGGCTTACGGGTCCGGCGGCGAGCGCTGCATGGCGATTTCGGTCGCCGTGCCGGTGGGCGAAGAAACAGCCGACGCGCTCGTCGCTCGGCTCGAACCAAGGGTGGAAAATCTCCGCATCGGACCGTCTACCGATCCATCGGCCGATTTCGGCCCGCTGATCACCCGCGCGCATCTGGAGCGGGTCAAGGACTATGTCGCGCTCGGAGTCGAGGAGGGCGCCAAGCTTCGGGTCGACGGACGCGGCTTCAAGATGCAAGGCTATGAGAACGGCTTTTACATGGGGGGCTGCCTGTTCGACGAAGTGCGGCCCGACATGCGCATCTATAAGGAGGAAATCTTCGGCCCGGTGCTCAGCGTCGTTCGCGCGTGCGGCTTCGACGAGGCGCTGTCGCTCGCCAATGATCACGAATTTGGCAATGGCGTCGCCATCTTCACCCGCGACGGCGACGCGGCGCGGGAATTCGCCTCCCGCGTCGAAGTCGGCATGGTCGGCGTCAATGTGCCGATCCCGACGCCCTTGGCCTATTACACCTTTGGCGGCTGGAAACGATCGATGTTCGGCGATCTCAATCAGCACGGGCCGGACGCCATGCGCTTCTATACCAAGACCAAGACCGTCGCATCGCGCTGGCCGGGCGGCGTCGGGGCGGGCGCGAGTTTCGTCATGCCGACGTTGTCGTAGTTATGAGGCGCGTCGCTTTCATCGGCCTCGGCAATATGGGGCGCCCGATGGCGGCGGCGCTGGCGCGCGCCGGCGTCGAGACGCGCGGCATCGATCTTAACGCGTCGCTCGTAAAAGCCGCCGCCGAGGACGGCGTGATCGCCGCAAGCTCCTTGCGCGATGCGATCGGCGGCGCCGAAGTCGCCATCACCATGTTGCAGAGTGGCGATCAGACGCTTGCCGTCTGGAGCGAAATCGCGCCGGAAGCGCGCGGCAAGCTGCTCATCGACTGTTCCACCATCGACGTCGAAAGCGCGCGCGGTGCGCACCGTCTCGCGCAAGCGAACGGCGCGCTCTCGGTCGACGCGCCGGTGTCGGGTGGCGTCGCCGGCGCGAAAGCGGCGACTCTGACCTTCATGTGCGGCGGCGAGGCGGCGGCCTTCGCGGCGGCGCAGCCCGTTCTCGAACATATGGGCGCGCATGTGCTTCATTGCGGCGACGCCGGCATGGGGCAGGCGGCGAAAATCTGCAACAATCTCATGCTCGGCGTCACGATGATCGCAACGGCCGAGGCCTTCGTGCTCGCCGAACGGCTGGGACTGTCGCATCGGGCGTTGTTCGAGGCGGCGTCGATTTCTTCGGGCCAGTCCTGGTCGCTGACGAGCTACTGCCCGGCGCCTGAGTTGGTCCCTACGTCACCTGCAAACAATGACTATAGGCCCGGTTTTATGTCCGCCCTGATGCTGAAGGATTTAAGACTCGCCCAGGAAGCCGCCGCTCGAGCCGGCGCCGCCTCGCCGCTCGGCGCAGCGGCGACGCAACTCTATGCTTTGCATCAGGCTGCGGGCCAAGGCGGCGCGGATTTTTCGAGCATCATCAAATTGATCCGCGGCGAACCAAGCGAACGGGGTCAATCCTAATCTTGAAACAGAGGCGACACAGCGTTCTTCGATAATCGCGCCGCTGGTTGAGTTGGAAATCCTTCCCACGTCTCTAAAGGAGGCGAAACATGTCGAATCATTTCACCGGCCTCAGTCTCGGTCCGCCGCTTGGCGATCAGCGGTTGGACTTGTGCGATCTCTATGCGTTTCAGTCGCCGAGCGATCCGTCTCGGACCGCGATCATCCTCAACGCCAATCCCTCTTTCGACGAGTTTCATCCGGACGCCATCTATCGGCTCAACATCGACAATGACGGCGATTGCCTGACGGACATCGCGATCAGCTATGTGTTCTCGCCAAAGCAAAACGGCCGGCAGACCTTCGACGTTTACCTCGCGCGCGGCGTCGAATCGCATTCTCCCGAACCGGTCGGCGAAAAGATCGTCTCGGGCGCGGAAGTGTCTTTCGACCCCGAGCCGAACATGGTCCGATCCGGCGATTTCACCTTCTTCGCCGGCGTGCGCAGCGACGCTTTCTTTTTCGATTACGACGGCATTCTGGCGCTGTTCGATACATCCGGCGGTAGAAATTTCACCGCCCCGCATCTTGGCGGCAAGTCTCCCTGGACGGGCGTCGATTCGAACACCGAGGCGAATGTGCTTTCGACCGTCGTCGAAATGCCGACGAGCGCTCTTGGCGGCAATCCAGCCGTCAGAATTTGGGGGCGTTGCAGCGTGCGCCGTAACGGTGAACTCGTTCACGTCGATCGCGCCGGCCACCCGTCGGTCAGCAGCTTCTTCAACACGGACGAAACCAAGGAAGAATATAACGCCAGCGAACCGGTGAACGATCGCAAGCGCTGGCTCGAACAGTTCATCCATCTGATGGGCCATACCGGCAATTATGCCAGGGACGAGGCGATCGCCGCGATCGACGAACACGGCATCCTGCCGGATATGCTCAGCTTCGATCCCACACGGCCTGCGGGCTACCCGAATGGCCGCACCTTCGCCGACGACGTCATCAATTTTCGTCTGTCGTTTCTTTCAAAGGGCGACATTCCCCCAGACGGGCTGAAGCCGCATACCGACACTTTGCAAGAATTCCCTTACATCGGAACGCCGCATTCGAAGTGACGTCGATGGCCGCAAAAAAGGGCGCGCTGGCGGCGCGCCCATTCGGTCGGTTCGGTGCACAGCCCGATTTTACCGATGGTGGCGAGGCTTCTTGGGCGCGGGGCCGGGCGGCGGCGGGGGCGGCGTCACCGGCATATATTGCAGGCTGACATTGCCGATGCCGGCGGAGACATTGAGTCCGGTGCCCAGAGAGACGGAAACCGGCTGCAGGGAGATTGTCTTGTTGGAGCCGCCGACCAGAACGGCGGCGCCAGCGCCGGCGCCGACCGCGGCTGAGCCCTCCGCGCCGACATAGTCTCCGGCCAGCGCGCCAGGCTCGATGCTATTTGTCGCTGCGAGAACCGTCCAAATCATCTGGCCCGGACCGCTGATGCCGATATTGGCGCCAACATTGGTCAGTCTGCCGATGTAATGCTGGGGCGGGCTGCCTTTCGCGTCCCTGTACACGCAGTCGAGCGCCTGATTTTCGATGATGATCATGCCGACGCCGCCGGAAAGATGGCAGAGCAGGGTGCCGACTTGCACGGATTGCGCCATGGCGGCGCTGGGCGCAAGCGCGATTGTGAAGGACATCGCCCAAAAGGCGCGTCCGAGCGAAAAGCGAAACATCATTGATCTCCATTTATGGCTGCGGAACTCTACCGCGCGGGCGGAACTCTAAAGGCGAAAATCGCAAAAAGTAACCCCGCAGCGAGCCCCTCGAACGATCGCTGGAAGATTTGCGCACAGGGACGAGTCGCCCGAAACGCAATGCGACGCAAAGAGCAAGGGCGCGATCGATTGCGCCGCATCAATGCGCCGGCGTCGAGGTATGGGCGCCGAGCCGGGCGTGGCGCAAGAACAAGGCGATCGGGATGATGATCGCCGCGACGAGCGTCAGCACATAGAAAACGTCGATGTAGGCCAGATGGGAAGCCTGCGTCTGCGCCTGTCTGCCGATCCAGGCGAAAGCCTGCCGACGTGCGTCCGAGGCCGTGCTGCCGAGCGCGAGAAAATATTCGGTGGCGCGGCGAAACGCCTCCTGAAATTGAACATTGGAGGGAATCGTTTTTTCCGCCAGCCGGCTTAAATGGAATTGTTCTCGGTGCGCCAGAACGTTCTGCGCAAGCGAAACGCCGATTGAGCCGCCGACATTGCGCGCGACATTGATGAGCGCTGAAGCCTGGTCGGTCTTCTCGGGCGGCAGGCCCTGGTAGGAGGCGGTGGTAACCGGAATGAAAATGAGCGGCAGACCGATTCCAATATAGATGCGCGTGCGCGCGAAATACCAGAAGTCAAGGTCGACGTAGAGATAGGTGAGATTGTATATCGAAAGGGCGACCACGGCGGCGCCAGCCATGATGAGATATTTCGGCTGCACCAGATTCGATAGCCGCCCGACGACGATCATCATCGCCATCGTCACCACCCCGCCAGGCGATAGCACCAGGCCGGCGAGAGTCGCCGTATAGCCGAAGGAGAGCTGAAGCAGTTGCGGCAGGATCTGCGTAGTTGCGATGAGCACCGCGCCGACCGCCATCATCACCAGGAAACAGGCGCCGAACTGCCGCGTCGCGATCATCCGAATATCGACCACGGGATTTTTGCGCGTCGCCTCCCAAGGGACCATGAGCGCAAAGGCGGCGGCGGAAACGCTCGCGAATCCGATGATGAAATTTGAGCCGAACCAGTCGTCGCGCTGACCGCGATCGAGCACGACTTCGAGCGCGCCGAGAAATGTCGACACGAGCAGAAATCCGATGAAATCGAAGGGCGGCGCGCTTCGCTTGACGTCCGGTTCGCGCAACACGGCGGCGACCATGGCGATCGACAACAGTCCGATGGGGCCGTTGATCAGGAAACACCAATGCCAGGAATAATTGTCGGAAAGCCAGCCGCCAAGTGTCGGACCGATGACGGGCGCAACCACCACAGCTATGCCAAAAAGCGCGAAGCCCTGTCCGCGCTTTTCCGGCGGAAAAGCGTCGGCGAGAACCGATTGCGAGACGGGCACCATTCCGCCGCCGCCGAGCCCTTGCAGGACACGAAAAAAGAGCAGCGAGCGGATATCCCAGGCGAAGCCGCACAATATCGAGCTTGCGGTAAAGAGTGCGAGGCAGATGAGAAAAAACGGCTTTCGGCCCAGCGCCTTCGCCAGATGGCTGCTCGCCGTCAAGATCACCGCGTTGGAGACGAGATAGGTCGTCACCACCCATGCAGCTACATCGGGGGATACGGCCATGCCGCCGGCGATATAAGGCAGGGCGACATTGGCGATGGTCGTATCCAGCACCTCCATGAAGGTCGCGACCGAGACGACGGCGGCGATCAACCAAGGGTTGGGCGCGGCGGCGCCGATGTGATCGACGGCGCTCACAAGAGGTTTCTCAGCCGTTCATAAATCGAAGGATGCGGGTTGACGCGAACCGTTGGGACGACCGACATTCCGGGGCCGAGCACGAGGTCGGACGGCAAGTCGTCAATCGAGATTTTCACCGGCACTCGCTGAACGATCTTGACGTAATTGCCTGTCGCATTCTCCGCCGGCAGCAGCGAGAACGCCGTGCCGGAACCCGGCTGAATGCTGACGACGCTACCCGGAAAGGCGCGTTGCGGATATGCGTCGACGCTTATCCGCGCAGGCTGCCCGGGACGCATGTCGTCAAGTTGGGTCTCCTTGAAATTCGCCGTCACCCAAATGTTGTCGGGAACGAACATCGCAAGGCTTGCGCCCGCCTGCGCCAGCTCTCCGACCGCGGCCGTTAGTCGAACGACTCGACCGGCCTCGGCGGCTCGCACCGTCGTATAGGACAGGTTAAGCCGGGCCTTGTCGACTTGCGCATTGGCTTGCGCGATCTTCGCCTGCGCCGCAGCGCGCTGCGCCTCCAATGACTGAATCTGTCCGCGGGCGGCTTCCAGGGCGTCGCTGGCGCGTTCACGCCCCGCCTGTTCTTGCGCCAGTTGCGACGAGGTCCGCTGCTGGCGTTGCACCGTTCCGGTGCCCCGCCGGACCAGGGTGCGCGATCGAGTCGCCTCCTGCTGGGCGAAAAGCAGCGCGGCCCGCGACTGCTCGACCTTCGCCTCGGACGCGCTGATCTGAGCGCGCTGCGCGGCGATTTGCGCGTCGAGATTATTGGCGGTCGCTCGCGCGACCGCCAGTTGAGCCTCGGCGTCGGCCAATGCGATGCGATAGTCGCGTTGATCGATGCGGGCGATGACATCGCCGGCGGAGACATGTTGATTGTCGGTCACCTCGACGGCGGTGATGTATCCCGACGCCCTCGGAGAGATCGAATATTGTCTGGCGTCAATGAATGCGTCGTCGGTCGACTCGAAGTGCGACGCATAATCCCAGTAGATGAACCCGCCGATTCCAAGAAAAATGAGCGCCAGCGCGCCAATGAGGACGAGCCAAGGATGGCGTCGGACAAATCCGACCGTGCGCGCCTCCCTCGAGGCGTCGCGGTCGGATTGAACGTCTCTGCGCTCGAGCGGCCCTGTTCTGGTCTCGATCATGCATTACCCCGCGCGCCCGAAGCGTGCTGGCAAGCCCCCGAGCCGGCGTCACGGCGCTTACAGCCTGCCAATCGGCGCCATGACGACGACAATTGCGAGCACGGCGCCGATGACGCCGCCGGGGCCATATCCCCGTCCGGAACTATAAGGCCATGCAGGAAGCGCGCCGAGGCGCAACAACAGTAGGACGATGATGAGGATGGTCGAGAGCATGGATGAAATCCTTGCCCGCCGCACCTTGCTCGCCACCCTTCATGCGCAACTCTCGCGCTGAAAGATTGTTCCTTGCGACTGGCCAGCGCAAACATGGCGCGATCGGCTCTGCTTGTCTTCGAGCCCGGCGCGACTACTTCAACGCGATAGGCGGCCGCCAGCGCGCGGCCGCCCAAAAAAGGAACGGCTCGCGACCTCGGATGTAAAGGCGCGAGCCGTTTCATCTGACGCCCCAATTTTTACGGTTTGGCCGCCCCGGCTGGGGCGATGTTGAGGCGCGGGTCGTCTTTCGGATTGTAATAGTCGATCTTCCAGGGGCCGGTCGCGTTGATCTGCAGCACCGAGTCCTCATCGACAAAGACATAATGCAGGACGCCGCCGGGCATCGCGATAAAGCCGCCGGCAGGAAGCTTCTCAACGCTGGCGCGGTCCGCCGATTGGCCTCTCCCGAAGCTGAAGGCGCCTGAGATGATCGTCACGAGTTCCGCGCTGGGATGGGTGTGCGGCGGAACGCGATAGCCCTTTGGCGCCCTGATGCGAATGACGAAATCTCCTTCCTGGGTCGGATCTCCATAGAGCACCGCCATTTCGGCGCCGCCCGGCAAAGAAGAGGGCGCCGGCGCCCATTTGATGTCGCCGGGGAGAAAGGCGCGATGCGCGTCGACCGCGCCGCCGCGCGCCGTTCCGCTCAACGCCAGAAGCCCGGCGAATAGGATTGCCAATCTTGGTTTCATCAGTCTCTCCCGTCGCGCTTTTGTCGCGCTTGCGCGGCGCCGGACTGATGTCGGCGCCGCTTGCTGAGCGACTCATATAGGGCGCGATGACGGGGCTAGCCCCACCAGAAGATCGCCGCGACGATGACATAGAGCCCGATCAGCGCCGCCCCGTCGACCATGTCGGCCCGGCCGTCTACGGTCACGACGGTGACGACCAAGACTGAAAGAAACAGCGCCGCCGTGAGAATCGGCGGAATGGCGAGCGTGAATGGCGTCGCGCCGCCAATCGCAAAGCTGATGAGCACGAGCGCTGGGATAAGCGCCACCGCGACCTGAAGCGCCGAGTTGAGGATAACGCTGACTGCGAGGTCCGCCTTGCCTTGAGCCGCAAGCCGAACGCCAACCACATTTTCGACGGCGTTGCCGGCGATGGCGACAACGACAAGACCCGAGAAGGCTTCGCTGACGCCAAGCGCTTCGATCGCGGGCCCGAGCGCATCGACAAACCAATCCGACACAAAGCCGGCGGCGATACCGCAAGCGGCGAGAACGCCGACCGCTGCGCCAAGCGGCCAGGCGTGAAGTCGCGCATGAGTCTCGGCCGGCAGCGCGCGCTGGCCCTGTCTCAGTATGGCCTGGGTGAGAACGATGAAAACCAACAGCAGCACGATTGCGCAGACAACGGCCAGCGCCTGCTCATGGGCGCCGCTGGGAAGATGCAATTCCTGCGCGAGCGTCGGCAGCACCAGCGCCGACACCGCCAGGAGGAGCAGCGTCGCAATCATCCGCGGCGTTTGGCTCTCGAAGCAAAGAACGCCATGCTTCCAGCCGCCGGCGACAAAAGCGAGCCCGAGAACGAGGAGGGCGTTGGACAAAATCGAGCCGATCAGCGAAGCCTGTACGACGGTGAGCAGTCCGGCTTTCAGCGCGAAGATGCAGACGAACAGTTCGGGCAGATTGCCGACCGCCGACTGAATGACGCCAGTCGTCGCCGGCGAGAGGCGATTGCCGAGCTGGTCGGTGGCTTCGCCAATGATATGCGCGACGCTCGCGAGCGCCAGAGCCGAGGCGATAAAGTTCACGATCGATCCGGCTTCTGCAAAATGCAGCGCCGCCGCGACTCCTACGAGTCCGGCGGACGGCGCCATCGTGGCGAAAAATTTCATGTTGAATTCCTCGCTGGCGCCGCGCCGCCGCAGCGCGATCGACGCATGCGGCGTCCGGCGCGCAGAGCAATTTGACTTGAGCGAAAGATGGGCGCGGCCGATCAAACCGTCTTTCTCGGCGTTCTGCCGAGACGCTTCTCCAATTCGACGATGCGCTTCGTCGTCTGCAGGACCGAGTCAGGATTAAGGCTGATCGAGTCGATCCCCAGGCCGACCAGGAACTCGGCGATCTCGGGATAATCCGAGGGCGCCTGGCCGCAAATTCCGCAGTGACGACCATTGCGTTTTGCGCCTTCGACCGCCAAGCGAATGATCTCCTTGACGCCTTCGTCGCGTTCATCGAAATCGAAGGCGACGATTTCCGAGTCGCGGTCGACGCCAAGCGTGAGTTGCGTCAGATCGTTCGACCCGATCGAAAATCCGTCGAAGCGCTTCGAGAATTGATCGACCAACAACACATTGTTCGGAATTTCGCACATGACGTAAATTTCGAGCCAGTTCTTGCCGCGTTCGAGACCTAGCTCGCGCATCAGGGAAAGGACTTTTTCCGCTTCATCGATGCGACGACAGAAGGGGATCATCAGCTTGACGTTGACGAAGCCCATCTCGTCGCGCACGCGTTTCATCGCGGCGCATTCAAGCGCGAAGCCGTCCCGATAGGCGGGGTGCGCGTAGCGCGACGCGCCGCGAAAGCCGATCATCGGATTTGCTTCAAAAGCTTCGAATACTCCGCCGCCGAGCAATGACGCATATTCATTGCTTTTGAAGTCCGACATGCGCACGACGACAGGCTTCGGGTAAAACGCCGCCGCGATCGCGCCGACTCCTTCCGACAGACGCTTGACGAAGAATTCGGAGGGGCTCGCATAGTTGACGGTCAGCCTCGCAATTTCGGCGCGTTCATGCGCGTCGAGCCGCTCGGGGTGGACGAGCGCCATCGGATGCGCCTTAATCGAATCGGCGATGACGAATTCCATGCGCGCGAGACCGACGCCGTCATTGGGCAAAGCGGCGAGTGTGAACGCGCTGTCGGGATTGCCGACGTTCATCATCACGTGAGTGGCGGGCTTCGTCAGAGTCGAAAGATTGACTCTTTCCACCTCAAACTCGATGCCGCCTTCATAGACCTTGCCGACGTCGCCCTCGGCGCAGCTCACCGAAATCAGATCGCCGGTGCTGATGACGCGCGTCGCCGCATCCGTGCCGACGATCGCTGGAATGCCGAGTTCGCGCGCGACGATCGCCGCATGGCAGGTGCGCCCGCCGCGATTGGTCACGATGGCGGCGGCCGATTTCATCACCGTGCCCCAATCGGGCGAGGTCGTGTCGGCGACAAGAATCTCGCCCGGGACGAATGTCGAGAGCGCGCTGACGTGCTCGATCACCCGCGCCTTGCCGCTGGCGATCTTGGCACCGACCGCGCGCCCTTCGATCCTCACCGCGCCGTGCTTCGTCACCGTGTAAATTTCGGCGATGTTACGGTCGCGGCGAGAAGCGACCGTTTCGGGACGGGCCTGAACGATATAGAGCTGGCCGTCGACGCCGTCCTTCGCCCATTCGATATCCATCGGACGGTGTGCGCCGGCTTTGGCGCTATAATGCTCCTCAATTACCATGGCCTGTCCGGCGAGCGTCAGCGCCTCTTCGTCTGATATGCAGAATCTCTCTTGGTCCTTGACGTCGGTCGGAAGGTTCCGCGTCGTCGCCCTGCCGCGATCGGAAAAAACCATCCTGATTTTTTTTGCGCCAAGCGCGCGCTTCAAGACGGCGCGCTTGCCCTGCCGATAGGTGGGTTTGAAGACGTAAAATTCATCCGGATCGACCGCGCCCTGCACCACATTCTCGCCGAGACCATAGGCGCCGGTGATGAAGACGACGTCCTCGAATCCGCTTTCCGTGTCGATCGTGAAGATGACGCCGGACGCAGCTAAGTCGGACCGCGCCATTTTCATCACGCCGACCGAATTGAACACCTTGAAGTGATCGAAGCCATTGTCGATGCGATAGCGAATGGCGCGGTCGGTGAACAGGCTCGCAAAGCAATGACGAACCGCGTCGAGAACGGCCGCGGCGCCGCGCACATTGAGATAGGTGTCGTGCTGGCCGGCGAAACTCGCATTCGGCAAATCTTCGGCCGTCGCCGAAGAGCGCACGGCGACCGTCAGATCGGCGCCATATTCCTCGGTGAGCTGGGCCAGGGCGCCGCGAATTTCAGCTTCGAGATCGGGCGGCGTCGGCGCGCCATAAACGACGTCGCGGGCGCGTGCGGCCCGTTTTGCAAGATCGTCGACGTCAGACGGATTCAGTCCGTCGAGCGCCGCCTTGAGGGCGGTCCAGGCGCCAGCCCGGTCGAGCGCATAGCGATAGGCTTCGGCGGTCACGGCGAAACCATTGGGCACCAAAATGCCTTTCGCCGTCAGCTCCCGGTACATTTCGCCGAGCGAAGCGTTTTTGCCGCCGACGAGCGGCACGTCGGCGATGCCTACTTCGTCGAAAAAGCGAATGAACCGCGCGGGCGCCGGATGCGCCGTCTTTGCCTTGTAAGACGTGATGGAGTCGGCCGTTTCGTTCATGACGAGCTCTTTTTGTTCGGGGTTCGGACGAGAAGTCGTGGAGCCTACTGGGCTACAATTATTGCAGGCGCGCGGCGACAGTGAGCACACGCACAGAATTTCTTTCAGCAGGAGGCGTTTTTAGTCGCAACAGCGATCGTATTGGCTTAAGCATCGGTTTGTGGAGGCCGGTTCTGTCCTATGAAGAATGCTCTCCTCGCTCGCCATAGCTAAAGCTTGACTTGGCGGTCGAGATTTAGCCGGATTCTTGACCATAATGGGAATCTGAGCGAACGCGCTGGCTAATCCAGCTCGTGCGATGGCGGGAGACGCAAATGGAATCGCTGGATCTGGATCAGGTGATGGACGAAATCATCCCAAGAGGGGAGAACCGGCCTCCGGCCCCCAACTATCCGGCCCGTCAGCGGCCGCGCGCCCCAGACGACGCCGTAGCGGCGCTGGACCTCGTATCCCAAGCCGCCGCCGCGATAAAGGAGCTCGAGAAGCAGTCGGCTCAAGCGGTGGCGCGCGCCCATACCGCAGCGAATGCGGTGCGAGAGAAGCTGGAGCGCGCCGAAGAGCGCGGCGACCGGGCAGAAGCGGCGCTGCTTAAATCGGAAGCTGAATCCGCCGAACTCTCGACCGCGCTGGTGCAGGCGCGCAACGATATCGATGCGTTGCAGTCGCTGCTCGCGGCGACGCAGGCCGAGCTTACGGCCATGGAGCAGCGGGCGGTCGGCGCGGAAAGGCGCGCCACTGAGTCGGACGCCGCCGTTCAAAGGATCGTCGACGCGATTAGAACGCAGCTTCCGGTCAAGGTCGCCGAACAGGCGAATCCCGCCGCCTGAAGCGCATTCGGGGCCGCACAGTCGTGCGGCCTTAGCGGGGAATCGCTCAAAGGCGAAGCTGTTTAGGCGGCGTTCGAGCGCCTTCATTCGCGCATTCACGCGGTTCCCGCGCGCCGCGGGAGCTTCTGCGTTCAGCCGCCAAAGAATCCCCGCATCGCCGCGAACAGGCCCTTCCGGCTTTCCGCCGCTGGCGGCGCCTGCGCGGCGCTTTCGGCTTGGAGCCGTTCTGCGTCGAGTTCGACGCCGGCGCGCGCGACGAGCGCGGCGAGCATCGGCGCTTCATGTGCAGGCGCCCAGCCGCCGGCGCGCCGCAAATCGAGATAGGCGTCGAGCATAGCGGCGGCGTCGGTCGCGCCCGCTTCCGCAAAATGCGCCCGCGCCCGTTCGACCGCTGCGGCGTCGGCGATGAGGCGCGCCGCGTTTGTCGCTTCGCGTCGGACGCCGTCGTCGATCGCGAGAGCGACCCGCGCCTCGCGCAGCGCGGTAGCGTCCGGCTCTTTCAACAGCGCGCGCAGGAGCCGCGCCTCCTGCGTGGCGTCAAGTCCCGCCGGGGCCATGCCGCGCGCGCCGCAGGCGTCAAGGTAGCGCGCGAGGAGGGAGGAGACGCTGCGCGCGCCGGCGGCTTCTGCGTAAGGGCGCGCGGACTGAGCGAAATCGCCGCCATGCGCAATCGCCGCGGCGAGCGCCGGGTCGGCGCTAAAAGCGCCATAGCCGCCAAACTGTTGCACCCGCGCGCGGGCCGGCCCGGTCGAATCGACGGCAAGCGCGGCGAAACTCGCCTGCGCCAGCGGTTCGAGCGTATCCCACAGGCCGGGCGGATCGAAACGGGCGGCGACTTCGGCGCGCGCCAGGGCGCCGTTCAGCGACGCGACAAGCTTGTCGCAACGGCTTCTCAGCCCGGCGGCGCGTTCGGCCACGGCGCGCGCGGCCGAGCCGGTTGCCGCGCGTGCGGCGTCGGCGGCGCGGCGCATCAGCTCGTCGATAAGTCCTTCGTCGTCAGTCGCGCGGCGCGGGGCAAGTCCGTCGCCCTCGACCCGAAACAGCCTTGCATAGGCGGGACCGCCCGGATCAACAGGCGCGACGCCCAGGTCTCCTGGCCCCGCAGCCGGGCAGACCAGGCCAACGTCGTCGCCGAGCGCCGCGCCGTAAAATTCAATCTCGACGGTCTCGCCCATGCCGGGCGCGCTTTTGTCGCGACCGCGGCGCAGGGCGACGCCATCCGCTTCCGCCGCCTCGGGGTCGATGAGCAGCGAAAGCAGATTGCTGACCACGATCGGCTCCGCCGTTTCCGCGGCGTCAGGAAATTCTTGAGCCTCTCCCGTCGCCTGGCGCAGGTCTTCGGCAGTGATCGGATCGATAGCGGGCTCTCCCGCCGCCCGCTGATCGAGAGTCCAGCCTTTCAGCCGCAGGCGCTGGTTCATCGCCAGCGCCACGCTGGACCGGCCGAGCAATGTGGCGCTTTCTTCGATCGAATCGGGAATGCGCAGGCGAATGACGACGCGCGGCGCGCCCGATTCGCGCAGCCAGTGCTCCATGATGGCGAAAGGCGCCTCGCGCGCGTCGCCAGCCGCTGAACTCTCGAATGGCGCCGCCTCGAGGACGAGTCTGCTTTGATAGGCCGGGAAAATGCGGCGCGCCGGCGCAAGGCGAATGACGACGCCGGCGTCGGCGCGTTCGACGACGCGGCGCTGGCCGATCGCCCAGACCAGTCTTGCGCCAGCCGCGGCGGTCTGCTCGCGCGAGAGCCTCTCGACGTCGCCGCGCGCCGGAAACGCCGCCAGCCGAAAGGCGACCGGGTCGGCGCCGCCGGCGTCCGGCAGCATCGTCATGAGCAGGCGCCAGTCCGCGCTTTGCGGAAGATCGCGCTCGGCGGCGAGCGCCAAGGTGAGTTCGGCGCCGTCGCCTGCGGTCAGCCGGACAAATCGGCAGTCGGGCGGCAGGTCAATGATGATGATGCGCGAGCGCCAGCGCGCGGCGTCGATAATGTCGACGAGGGTGGGCGCGCTGGCGAAGCGCTCGTCGCGCGCCGAAAAGACCGTGAGTTCCGGACGAACCGACGACGCGGTCGCGCGATCGGCGCCGTCGAACCATCCAATGGCCAGCCTGCGCCGCCCATCCCAGAAATAATCGAATTGCTCCCTCCACATCGACGGCCGCGCCTAAGGGTTGGCATGGCGCCGTCGCCATGCGAAGCTGAAGTCAACGTCAGCATATCCGCCCGGACAGCGGTCGCGCAATTCGCTGGGAAGCGGCGCGAGGCGCGTCAGATCCGTGTGCAATGTCACGACGTTGTTCCGCCACATAGTGCGCGTAAGGGCGAGACCGCCAACCGCCATCTTGGCAATGAGGCTCGCAGGTTTTCATGTCGTAGCAAGGGGTAATGCGGGGCTTTAATGAAATTATTGATCACCGGGGCGCGGGATTCATCGGCTCGGCGGTTGCGCGAGCGAGCGTCCTCAAGGGCGTTGATCAGATTCTCGTCCTCGACAAGCTCACCTATGCGGGTAACCTTGCTTCGCTACGGCCGGCCGCCGACAGTCCGAATTTTTCTTTCCTGCAGGCCGATATCTGCGACGCTGACGCGGTCGCAGGCGCTTTCGCCGATTTTCAGCCCGACGTCGTCATGCATCTCGCCGCCGAGAGCCATGTCGACCGCTCGATCGACGGGCCGGCCGCCTTCATCGAAACCAATGTCGTCGGCACCTTCGTCATGCTGCGGGCGGCGCTCGACCATTGGCGCCGCCTCGATCGCGACCGCGCCCGCGACTTCCGCTTCATGCATATTTCCACCGATGAAGTGTTCGGCGCGCTGGGCGCTGAAGGGCTCTTCCGCGAAGATACGCCCTATGCGCCCACCTCGCCCTATTCGGCGTCGAAGGCCGGCTCGGACCATCTTGTTCGCGCTTGGCGTCATACCTACGGCCTGCCGACGATCGTCACCAATTGCTCCAATAATTACGGCCCCTATCACTTTCCGGAAAAGCTCATTCCGCTCACCATCATCAATGCGATCGAGGAGAAGCCGCTGCCGGTCTATGGCCGCGGCGAGAATGTGCGCGACTGGCTCTATGTCGAGGATCACGCCTCGGCGCTGATGTGCGTGGCGCGCGACGGCCAGATCGGCGAGTCATACAACGTCGGCGGACGCAACGAATGGCGCAACATCGACGTGGTCGAAGCGATCTGCGATCTGATGGACGAATTCCGCCCGCGGCAGGCAGGGCCGCACCGCGACCTGATCGCCTTTGTCGCCGATCGGCCGGGACATGATTTGCGCTATGCGATCGACGCCTCGAAAATCGAGCGCGAACTCGGATGGCGGCCGGCCGAGCGGTTCGAAACCGGTCTTCGCAAGACGGTGCGCTGGTATTTGGACAATCCCGACTGGTGGCAGGCGATTCGCTCAGGCACATATCGCGGCGAACGCCTCGGCGTGATCGCGGAAAAAGCAGAGGCCGTCGCCTAAAAGCGCGATTGGGGAAACGGTTTGTTCGAAGATCTGGAGCTTTCGGGGCTGAAGCTGGTCACGCCCAAAAAATTCGGCGACGGGCGCGGTTTTTTTTGCGAAACGCATAATGAAAAGACCTGGGCGAACGCCGGATTGAATTACGACTTTGTACAGGACAATCATTCGCTGTCGCGCGACGTCGGCACCGTGCGCGGCTTGCATTTTCAAACGGCGCCCTTCGCGCAGGACAAGCTCGTTCGCGTGGTCAGCGGGGCCATACTCGACATCGCCGTCGATCTGCGGCGGTCGTCGCCGACATTCGGACGACACGTCGTCGTCGAGCTTTCGAAAGAGAATTGGCGGCAACTGTTCATTCCGATCGGTTTCGCGCATGGCTTCGTCACGCTCGAGCCCGACACGGAAGTCATCTACAAGGTGACGAATTTTTATTCGCCGCAGCATGATTGCGGCGTCGCTTGGGACGATCCGGACATCGGCGTCGACTGGCCAGTCGCCGCCGACCGGGTCGTGTTGTCGGACAAAGATCGCAAATGGCCGCGGCTGCGCGACCTGCCGGAGGTATTTGCTTAAGTGGGCAAGTTGAAGCGCATCGCGGTAACCGGACTGACCGGCCAGGTAGTCAGCTCGCTCATCGAACGGGCGCCGAACGGCGTCGAAATGCTCGCCCTCGGCCGTCCCCGTTTCGATCTTTCCTCGCGCGACATGGTTCTTGCTTCGCTACGCAGCGTGCGCTGCGACGCGATCGTCAACGCCGCCGCCTATACGCAAGTCGATAAGGCCGAAAGCGAGCCGGAGACGGCGATGCGCGTCAACGGCGCGGGCGCAGGTTTTGTCGCCGAAACCGCGTCCGAGTTGAATGTGCCGTTGCTGCATCTTTCAACCGACTATGTCTTCGACGGGCTGAGCGATCGTCCCTATCGCGAAGACGACGCGCCGTGTCCGAGCGGCGCTTATGGACGTTCGAAGCTCGAGGGTGAAAAGCAGATCGCGGCGCGTTGCGACAATTGCGTTATTTTGCGCACCGCTTGGGTCTACAGCCCATTCGGGACCAATTTCGTCAAGACGATGCTGCGTCTTGGGGAGACGCGCGATGAGATCGGCGTCGTCGCCGACCAGATCGGCAATCCGACAAGCGCGCTCGACATCGCCGACGCGCTGCTCGCGATCGCCGAACGACTTGTCGAAGACTCGGATTCCCGCCTGCGCGGCGTTTTCCATATGACCGGCCACGGCGAAGCAAGCTGGGCCGATATGGCGGAAGCGATCTTTTCAGCGGCGGAGGCGCGGGGCCGCACGCCCGTCCGCGTCAAGCGCATCGCCACCGCCGACTATCCGACGGCCGCGCGCCGGCCGGCAAATTCCCGGCTCGACAACGCCAAGCTGAAAGCCAACTACGGGATCGAGCTGCCGAATTGGCGCGACTCCCTCAACGCCTGCGTCGCCCGATTAATTCCACACTGAACAGGACTCCTATGCGCGGCATCATTCTGGCTGGAGGCAGCGGCACAAGGCTGCACCCGATGACGCTCGTCACGTCGAAGCAATTGCTCCCCGTCTACGACAAGCCGATGATCTATTATCCGCTCAGCACGCTGATGCTGGCCGGCGTGCGCGAAATCCTGATCATCACCACGCCGGAGGACCTGATGTCCTTCAAGCGGCTGCTCGGGAGTGGCGCGCAATGGGGGCTGTCTCTGTCTTACGCCGTGCAGCCTCGACCGGAGGGACTGGCGCAGGCCTATCTCATCGGCGCTGATTTCGTCGACGGCGCGCCTTCGGTGCTCATTCTCGGCGACAATATTTTTTATGGCCATGGCCTGCCCGAAGCGCTGAGCGAATCAGCGCGCAGCGCGGCCACGGTGTTCGCCTATCATGTGCGCGATCCGGAGCGATATGGCGTGGTCGAATTCGATTCAGACGGCCGTGCGATCTCGATCGAAGAAAAGCCGCCCCAGCCCCGATCGAATTGGGCGGTGACCGGTCTCTATTTTTACGACGGGCGCGCATCGCAATTCGCGGCGGAGTTGAAGCCTTCCCCGCGTGGCGAGTTGGAAATCACTGATCTCAACCGCGTCTATCTGGAGCTTGGCGAACTGCAGGTCGCTCGATTGGGCCGAGGATTTGCCTGGCTCGACACCGGCACGCCGGAGGCGCTGATCGAAGCGGGCGAATATGTGCGCGCGATCGAACAGCGTCAGGGCCAGCGTGTGGCTTGCCTTGAAGAGATCGCCTTTCGGGCGGGGTGGATCGACTCCGCGCAGGCGCGCGCCGCGGCGTCGAAACTCTCCAAGAGCGGCTACGGCGATTATATTTCGCAGGTGCTCTCAGAGATGGAGCGGGATCGCTCGCCCTTCGACAAGAGCGGCGAAGCCACGGCGCGGCGCAGCTCAGAGGCGACCGCTTCGGGATCGAACACACGGGTTGCGTCAGCTGACGGCGCTGCGTGACGTCGGGAGGCGACGATGGAGCCGACAAAAGGCTCCATGCGTCTGACGCTGTCTTCGATCGAATCGGCAAGCGATGTGGGATCAAGCCGGGCGGGCGCGACAATATTGTCGAAGCGGCGGCGCAGATCCTTTCCCATGAAAGTGTTGGAGATCGTCGTAAGACCCGCTTGCGCCATTTCGAGCGGCGGATAGCTCGGGTGGGAAGAGACCATCAGCGAAACGCCGACGAGCGCGCGATTGAGATAGTCGGCGTAGTCTTCGAGACGGGCTTTGCCGCCGACCCTCGCATTCTGCACCGGATAGATCAGCGAATCCGGAAAATCCTCGCCCAGAAAAACGATGCTCCAGCGGCTTGAGCGAATCGGATCCCGCTGTTGCCAAATGATCAGCGCCGCGCAAATCAGCTCAAAAGCGTTGCGCGCCACGGTGGGCCGACCGTAAACGAGCATGATCGGCTCTCGCGGAACGCTCGCGAGCCGCTCGCGAATGCGTTCGTTTAGCTCAAAGGGAACATAAAAAGTTTGGCTGAAGCGATATTTCTCGGTCATGACCGAGAAGAGCTCTTCGGAATTGACGATCGCGATCGTCTGATCGCCATATTGATAGGTCGCTTCCGCAAGACAGGATTTCGCGCCGCGGCCATAGAAGTGCGGCTCGTCGTCTTGAATGAGGTAGATGAACTGCCGCGCGCCGCCGAAATAACGCGCCCGCTCGCGCTCCATGGCGAGGGCGAATTCCGCGGTCCACCAGGCAGTGGCGAAAAAAATGTCGTTGGCGCGCAGGTTCAGCCTGCCGCCCTCCCGCTCATTGGCGTCGACCAGCGCCGCCATCTCGGCGTCGAGGCTCGCCGCATAAGGAACCGGCGTATAGCCGGGCAGCGCCGCATAGGCTTCGGGTTCGATATCCGCGTCGGTCACGACGATGCGCGCGTCGAAGGCGTCGCCAAGTTCGGTTAACAAACTCGAAAAGAGCTTCATCGCCGTCGCAATGCCGCCGAACGTCTGCTGTGGATTGACGGTCGGAGTCAGCAGTGTCAAGCGCGGCCGCTCGTTGCGCGAGGGATAGGAGAGAAGCGGCCGAGTCTCCGCGATCAATGTCGAGAAGGGATGGAAATTGGAGTCGACGCAGGCAAGCGCGGGCTGGAAGACCTTGAGCCGATGTTTCTCTATGTCTTCGCGGCTGCGCACCGGCAGCAATGTATGACCCATCGGATACAGGTCGCGCTGCGCGACTTTGAGCCATTCGAAACCGCGCGATTCAGCGATCATGAGCACAGATCACTCGATGGCGTGTGCGAGAGTGCCGTCGACTTGGCCGCTCTCTTGCGGAAAATCGTCAAAATCGATGTCGAGGTCGAGCAGCGGACGGAACGCGGCGGTTCTTCCCCAGAACATCGAGCCGGAGGGAAATTCAAGCGTGAGATTCTTATCGATCTCGACATTGATCCGCTTCAGAAGGTTTCGCGCCAGATCATAGTCGTAGCCCCAATTCAAAATGCCGCGCAGTTCGAAAAGATGCTGGGGAAAGACGACGCCGAGCCTTGGATCGTCGAAAAGCGACAGAATCGAGCGGGCGATGGCCTCGGACCCAAGCAGATTGTCGAGGAGATAGTCGCGCCAGCGCGCCAACGCCTCGCCGCCATGCGGCGAGCGTTTGGTGTGGAGGTGGATGAAGAGTTCGTAATCGGCGTAGACGTCGCGAAAGCCGAAAAATTTGGCGGCGACGTCGCGTCCGCGATTCGGACAGATGCGCGTCAGGACCTTGCCCTTGCGCCAGTCGGCGCAGATCTCGTTGACCGCCCGTTGCTTTTCCTCGGTGTCCGTCGAGACGCAAAGATCCAGCGCGCCGGGGACATTCTGCAGCTTTTCGAGAGCTAGCGGCAGCACCTCGGGATAGAAAGCGTGGACGATGGCGACGATCGAGCGCGCGCGCTCGGGGGAGGCGTCATAGGCGAAAGGCGTTTCGAGCGCGAAATCCATTTCATTGACCGGGCGGCGGGACGGAACGACCCCGTCCGGCTTGGTCAGCTGGTAAGTGTAGTAGTAGCTGATCGCCGCCTGCCGCAGCGGGTCGTTGATCGGATTGCGCCGCCGCCCCAGCGGCGGATCATATTGCGCGGCGATCTGGCGCAATACCGCGCCGCAAGCGGCGCGCACGCCCTGCTCGCGCAGGAAGCGGGGACCGTCCCGCAAGAGATCGCGCGGCGCAAGGAACACGCCGACCGGCGAGTCGATGAGTTTCGCCAATTCGCGCATCGCCGCCGAGCCGCGAGAAATAATCGATGCCGGAGCGCGCAAACTTCTTCTCCATGTAATCGCGGCCGCCGAGATCGGCGACGATCGCGCGGCTTTTCACGTAATTGAGGACGATGAACGCGTCTTGCGAGGAGACGTCGGCGCCGCCCGTAAGTTTACTGATCATCGACGTTGCGTCGGTGTCGCTTTTTTTTCATGTTGGGCGCGCACGGTGAGCCGCGTCTCGGCGACGTAGCGCTCGGACTGCCAGAAGCAGGCGTAAAGCCAGAATAGGAAAGTCGGAAGAATGACCGCGTAGATAAAGCTGCGTCCGACCAGTCCGCCGCTTGCGCCCGCCCCGGCGGTCGAAAGCGTCTCCGCCATGCCGCCGAGGCCTTGGCGAATCAGCGTCGGCAGCCGTCTCGTGGCGTCCTTGGTCGTCAGCGGCGCGAGAATCTCGATCGCCTTCGTCGACGAGAAACGCGCCACGTTTTGCGCAGTGGCGACGACTTCAGACAGTTTACGCGGTCTTCGAGCCCGATGCGTGCTCATCTACCCTCAAGTCGCTGACTTGGTTCATGCGCTCGACACGTTAACTGGGGCTGAATCGCTCAAGCGCGTCGACGGGTCTGCGTTCCCCGGCGGCTCCGACGCTCGGGCGGCGCAGGCAATTTTTCCGCGCGGCAAAGTAAGCGGGTCGAGGTTCTGGCGCAAGCGTCGAACGTCACGGTAATGCTTCGGTCGGCGCATAGAGAGACAGGCCCGGATGGAAATGCGGATCGTCGCGAACGACGACGCGCCAGCGATCGTAGAACGCGGTACGCTCCCGATGGTGGACGCGCTGTAGACGAATCGAGCCCCCTTTGCGGCTTGCCGACTGATGATGGATCAATATGGTCTGCGTGTTGCAGATCGAGCGCCAGCCTCGCGCGGTCAGGCGCAGGCACAGATCCACGTCATTCAGCTCGACAGGAAGGTCGACTTCGTCGAAGCCGCCGACATCTTCGAATTTGCGGCGCTCGATCATCGTGCAGGCGCCGGTCACCGCCGAAACCTCATGCGGAGCGACATTGCGGTCCATCCAGCCGCGATCGCTTTCGGTCAGGCCAGCGCCAAAATGGCCGGCGACGCCGCCCATGCCCAGCAACACGCCGACGTGCTGTACGCGGCCGTGGGGATAAAGGAGCTTGGCGCCGACGGCGCCGACGTCGGGCGCGGTCGCGAAATAGAGAAGCCGCTCGATCCAGTCCGGCGTCACGATTTCCGTGTCGTTATTGAGGAAGATGAGGAAATCGCCACGCGCCGTCCGCGCCCCGGCGTTGCTGAGCGCGGAAAAATTGAAGGGTCCCTTCATGTGCAGGACCTTGAGCCGGGCGTCTTTCGCCTGCAGCGCCTGAAGCAACGCCTGCGTGCGCGGCTCGACGCTGTCATTGTCGACGACGACGACCTCAAATCTAGGGTAAAGACTCCTGCGCAGCAGGCTGTCGAGACAAGGCGCAAGCAGATCGACGCGGTCGCGCGTCGGGACGACGACGGCGACCGCCGGCGCTTCGCCGCGAAATATTGCGTCGATCGTCGTTCGCCGCGTCTTCGATGCGCGCGCAAGTTGAAACAATGGCCGGCGAAGCGCGCCAACCTGGTCATTTGGCGCGGCCGATAGCAGCCCATCGATCAGTTCGTCGGCATCGGCGTCCCGCCAGTCGGGGCATTCCGCCAGAAGGTTGGCGCGAAAACAGGCGGCGCGGCCGACGTAATTTTCGAAGCGATGAAGCGTAGCGCTCCAGCCGGGTTTACAAAGCGGGCGCAAGGCGTCGCCTTCGCCGACCGTCTCATCGGCAAAGACAATGACGTGTCGCGGATGTCGGACGAAATGCTCGACAAGGCAGCCGCAGGCGTAAGGCTCCAGCCGATCTCCGGCGACAAGCGGCAAAACGAGATCATGCGCGTCGATCCGGGCGTCGCCAGCCTTGGTGAAAAAAGCGCAATTTGGATAGGTCTGCGCCGCGAGGCTCGCGCGCGTCGTTTCTATCTCCCGCGGCGCCGCGCCGCGCTCATCGACGAGCGCGACGACTCTCGGCCCGTTCGTCCAGTCGGTCCGAGGCCGATCGAAGGCGGGATCGCTCTCGCGAGTCCGCGCGGCGCGCCAAGAAGGGTAGGCGGACATCGGCGCCGCGCCAAACGCCCAGCGCCAGTTGAGCTCCGATTCTTCGCTCAATCCGACCATGCCGGCGGAAAGCGCAAAGAATAGGCGTTTGGGCGCCGCCGCCGCCTTGCGCAGCGCATCGAAACGGCTCAACGGCCGCACGCTCAATATGCGGAAGTCAAAGGGACCGGCGCGATTTGTCGGGCTGATCCAGATGTCGGTCGTGTCGCGCGGAACGCGTCCAATCCACACGCCCACGCCTTCACACGGCCCGGGCAGAAGATTCTCTTTGAATTGCTCGCCGAGCCAGAACCGCAGGATTGGCCGCACCGGCTCGTCGTAAAAGCTTGCCGCATAGCTAAGTTCGACAACGCCGCGAGACATGTCCTTCAAGGCGCTAAAGCGCAGCCATGGCTCCTGCGACAGCGCAAAAAACCCCTGTTCGTCGCGCCGAACGTTGCGCGCGGCCTCCAACGTCAAAGGGTCGCTGGCGGCCTCCGACGGCGGCAAATTCAACGGCTCGGCCAGACGCATGTGCGCGAGCGAAATCGAATAGGGTCGACGGCGGTGAGCGTCGGGGACAAGCGCGCTTTGATAATGATCTCCAAAATGTCGCAGTGCGCCTCGAACGAATGCGATCGATGAGCCGCGTCAGATTCGGCGGAAACTATGGGCGCATCGCGGCGAGGTCAACATGCGCTCCTGCGCCAAAATCTCGCAAAAGCTGATCAAAAATCTGAGGGTTGCGCCATACGCGGCCTTTGTCCGGCGTGTGCGCCGCCGGAACGGTTTTTCTTGATTTTCCGCGCTTCTCCTGCCATATATGCCCAACTTCATCTCATAACGATCATTCTCGGGTGATCGAAATTTGAGAGTGGGGCCCTCCGGGGACCCGCTCTTTTTGTTTTGATCGGCCGAGGAGCTCCAAGGACCAAGCTTGACGCAAGACGCCGCCGCCATCATCGCGACCCTCGACGAACCGCGTCTCGTCGCCGAGACCGGCGTCGCCGCGCGCGTGGCGCATCTCGCCGAGCCGGTGCTGGCGCAACTGGGCTATCGCGTCGTGCGCGTGCGGCTCATGCAGCAGAACGGGCAAACTCTGCAGATCATGGCGGAGCGTCCGGACGGCGCGATGACCATCGACGATTGCGAGGCGGCGAGCCAGGCGCTGTCGCCGGAGCTCGACGTCGCTGATCTCATCGCCAATGAATATCGCCTGGAGATTTCTTCGCCCGGCGTCGACCGTCCGCTGGTCCGCCGCTCCGATTTTCTCCGCGCCGTGGGGCACGAGGCGAAGATCGAACTGACGTATCCGCTCGCCAGCGGGCGAAAGCGCTTTCGCGGCGTCATTCGCGGGATCGAGGGCGAAGGCCATGACGCGCTGCTCGCGCTGGAGCGCACCGACGCCCAGTCGGACGAGGAAAAGGCAGTTTCGCTGCCGCTCGCCGATCTCGATGAAGGCCGGCTCGTGCTGACCGAGGCGCTCATCCGCGAGTCGCTTCGCGCCGGCAAGCTTCAGCAGGCTGAAGAAAAGCAGGAAGAAACGGACGCCGAGCAGCGTCCGCGCCGCGGACCGGGACGCTTTCGCGGGCCCGCGCCGCATAAGCCAAAACCGCTGGTTCCCGCCGGCGTTCAAACTCAGTTCAAGAAGGCCGGCGGCAAATCCAAGCCGCCCGCCCGCTCCAAGGGAGAGTGACGATGGCCGTCAGCGCCAACCGACTTGAGATTTTGCAGATCGCCGACGCCGTCGCGCGCGAAAAATCGATCGACCGATCGATCGTCATCGCGTCGATGGAGGACGCGCTGCAGAAGGCGGCGCGCTCGCGCTACGGCCAGGAGACCGAAGTGCGCGCCGAGATCAACGCCAAGACCGGCGAGGTGCGATTCTCGCGGCTGCTGCTCGTCGTCGAAGAAGTCGATAACGACGCGACGCAGATTTCGCTCGCCGACGCGCGCAAACGGAATCCGGCGGCGCAGGCCGGCGACTGGATTTCGGAAACTCTGCCGCCCTTCGACTTCGGCCGCATCGCGGCGCAGTCCGCCAAGCAGATCATCGTGCAGAAGGTGCGCGAGGCCGAGCGCGACCGCCAATATGAAGAATACAAGGATCGCATCGGCGAAATCGTCAACGGCGTGGTGAAGCGCGTCGAATATGGCAATGTCATCATCGATCTTGGCCGCGGCGAAGCAATCATCCGCCGCGACGAAATGATCCCGCGCGAAATGTTTCGCCCGGGCGATCGCGCACGCGCCTATGTCTACGACGTGCGCCGCGAGCAGCGGGGTCCGCAGATTTTCCTGTCGCGCACTCATCCACAGTTCATGGCGAAACTGTTCAAGCAGGAAGTGCCGGAAATCTATGACGGCGTCATCGAGGTGAAGTCGGTGGCCCGCGATCCCGGCTCGCGCGCCAAAATCGCGGTGGTGTCGCGCGATTCGTCGATCGACCCGGTCGGCGCCTGCGTCGGCATGCGCGGCTCCCGCGTTCAGGCCGTCGTCGGCGAGCTGCAGGGCGAGCGCATCGACATCATTCCCTGGTCGGCGGACGCCGCGACCTTCATCGTCAATGCGCTGCAGCCGGCGGAAGTGGTCAAGGTCGTCCTCGACGAAGACAGTTCGCGCATCGAAGTGGTGGTGCCGGACGATCAGCTGTCGCTCGCGATCGGCCGCCGCGGCCAGAATGTGCGCCTCGCCTCTCAGCTCACCGGCTGGGACATCGACATTCTGACCGAGGCCGAAGAGTCGGAGCGCCGGCAGAAGGAATTCATCGAACGCACGAAAGTGTTCATGGGCGCGATCGACGTCGACGAGGTCGTCGGCCGTCTGCTGGCGTCAGAAGGCTTCCGCTCGGTCGAGGAGCTCGCTTATGTCGAGCTTTCCGAACTCGCGTCGATCGAAGGCTTCGACGAGGAAACCGCGGCCGAAATTCAAAACCGCGCCAAGAATTATCTCGAGCGCATCGAGGCCGAGAATGAAGCGCGCCGAAAGGAACTCGGCGTCGCCGACGAATTGCGCGAGATCGAAGGGCTGACGACCGCGATGATGGTTCGGCTCGGCGAAAACGACGTGAAGACGATCGAGGATTTCGCCGGCTGCGTGCCGGACGACCTTGTTGGCTGGAGCGAGAAGAAGGACGGCGAAACGGTCAAGCACGAGGGCTTTTTCGAGGGCATCGACCTGTCGCGCGAAGAGGCCGAAGCGATGATCATGACGGCGCGCGTGCGCGTCGGCTGGATCGAGGAGCCCGTCGCAGCGGCCGAACTCGAACCTGAAGCTCAAGCTGAGTCGGAAGGCGAACAACGGATTTGATCGAAGCAATGACGCGCGAGCCGCATGTTTCGGAGAGGACCTGCATCGTGACGCGCCGGCGCGGCGCGCCCGAGGCGATGATCCGCTTCGTTCGCGGACCTGACGGCGCGCTCGCGCCGGACATTGCGGCGCGCCTGCCTGGCCGCGGCGTCTGGGTGACGGGGCGCGCCGACCTCGTCGCGCAGGCCGCGCGCAAGCATTTATTCGCGCGCTCTTTGAAAACGCGCGTCGACGCTGAACCGCAGCTTGCCGAAGATGTCGACCGGCTGCTTGAAGCCGATAGTCTGCGAATGCTGTCGCTCGCCAACAAGGCCGGCGCCGTCATGGCGGGCTTCGGCAAGGTCGCCGACGCGCTCGCGCAAGGCGCCGTCGGCGCCCTGGTCGAAGCGCGCGACGGCGGCGAGGACGGCAGGCGAAAGTTAGCCCAAGCGGCGCGGCGCGCAGAATCCACAGCGCCTGTGATCGGCTTATTTTCCTCGCTGCAATTGGATTTGGCGTTGGGCCGCACAAATGTGATACATGCTGCCCTCGCCAAGGGCGGGGCGAGCGCGGCTTTTGTCGCGCGATGCCATCGACTTGCAGCCTATCGGGGCGTATGCATCGACGGCGCGGCGGCGTCGGGCGAAGACATCGAAGCGTTGCCGAACGGTTGCGCGACAGAAGGTTAACGGGTCGAGCGACCCAGGATTGGGATTTGGATGAGCGAAGGCGAGAACAGCGGCGACAAAACTCTGACCGTCGCGCCGACGAAGACGTTGCATTTGAAGCAGCGACCGGTCGAGCACGGCATGGTGCGCCAGAGCTTCTCCCACGGCCGTTCGAAAGTGGTCGTGGTCGAGAAGGTGAAGCGCCGCGCCCCGGGGCACGCCGAAACGGCGAAACCCGCGGCCGCGCCTGCGCCAGCCGCCGCTCCGGCCACGCCGTCAAAGGCTGAGCCGAAATCCGAGGCTCAGCGTCCGGCGCCGGCGTCGCGTTCTGGCCCCGGCGTCGTGTTGCGCGCATTGACCGACGAGGAGCGCGAGGCGCGCGCCCGGGCGCTCGTCGACGCCAAGTCGCGCGAAGAGGAAGATCGCCGCCGCGCCGAAATCGAGGCGAAGGCCCGTGCGGAACGCGACGAACGCGAGCGCGCCGAACGCGCCGCCGCCGACTCGCGCAAGCGCGAGGAAGAAGACCGTCTCGCGCGGGAGGCGGAATCAAAGCGTAAATCCGAGGAAGAGGCGCGTCGCCGACTGCCGCCGGAAGCCGCTGGTCTGACGCCGCCGCGCGCCGCGCCCGCCCCTGCGGCGCCGCGTCCGGCTGTTGCGCGCCCCGCCGGAGAGGCCGAGCAGCCGCGCCGCCCGCCCGTACGCCAGATCGGCGGCTTCGCGCCGCCGACGCCGCCTCGCCCGGCGCCGTCTCGCGGCGGCGAGATGAAGAATCGCGGCAGGCTCACCGTCACCACCGCGACGAGCGAGGAGGGCGAAGAGCGCACGCGCTCGGTCGCCTCCTTCAAGCGCCGGCAACAGCGCCTGTTCCGCGGTCAGGCGGAGCAGAAGGAAAAGATCGCGCGCGAAGTGACGCTGCCCGAGACGATCACCATTCAGGAACTGGCGAACCGCATGTCGGAGCGCGGGGTCGACGTCATCCGTCTGCTGATGAAGCAGGGCGAGATGCGCAAGATCACCGACGTCATCGACGCCGACACCGCGCAGCTCGTCGCTGAGGAGATGGGCCACACCGTCAAGCGCGTCGCCGAATCCGACGTCGAGGAAGGCCTGTTCGACGCGCCCGACGTCGAAACTGAACTCGAGTCGCGGCCGCCGGTCGTCACCATCATGGGACATGTCGACCACGGCAAAACGTCGCTGCTCGACGCCATCCGCCACGCCAATGTCGTTGCCGGCGAGGCGGGCGGCATCACCCAGCACATCGGCGCTTATCAGGTCACGTCGCCGAGCGGGCTGCCGATCACCTTCATCGATACGCCTGGCCACGCCGCCTTTACCGCGATGCGCGCGCGCGGCGCCAGGGTGACGGATATTGTCGTCCTTGTCGTCGCCGCTGACGACGGCGTCATGCCGCAGACGATCGAGGCGATCAATCACGCCCGCGCCGCTCATGTGCCGCTGATTGTCGCGATCAACAAGATCGACAAGCCGGACGCGAAGCCTGAGCGGGTGCGCACCGAATTGCTGCAGCACGAAGTGCAGGTCGAATCGATGGGCGGCGAGACGCTTGAGGTCGAAGTCTCGGCGAAGCAGAACACCAATCTCGATCGGTTGCTCGAAGCGATCGCGCTGCAGGCCGAGGTGCTTGATCTCAAGGCCAACCCCGGCCGCGCCGCGGAAGGCACGGTTATCGAGGCGCGTCTCGACAAGGGACGCGGACCGGTCGCGACCGTGCTGGTTCAGCGCGGCACGCTGCGCGTTGGCGATATCGCCGTCGCCGGCGCCCAATGGGGTCGCGTGCGCGCACTGCTCGACGACCAGGGCGTTTCGCGTCAGGAGGCGGGACCGAGCTTCCCCGTCGAAATTCTCGGCTTCAACGGCACGCCGGAGGCGGGCGACCGCGTCGCGGTCGTCGAATCCGAGGCCCGCGCGCGGGAGATCACCGAATATCGCGAGCGCCAGAGACGCGACAAGCTCGCAGCGCGCGGCGGTTCGGCGCGCGGTTCGCTCTCCGATATGATGAGCCAGCTCAAGACGGCCGGCCGTAAGGAATTCCCGCTCGTCATCAAGGGCGACGTGCAGGGCTCGGTCGAGGCCATCGCCGCGGCGCTCGAAAAGCTTGGCACCGACGAGGTCGGCGCGCGCGTCGTCCATGCCGGCGTCGGCGGCATTTCGGAATCCGATATTTCGCTCGCCGAAGCCTCCAACGCCGCAGTCATCGGCTTCAACGTGCGCGCGCACAAAGAGGCGCGCGACGCGGCCGAACGCTCGGGCATCGAAATCCGCTATTACAACATCATCTATAATCTCGTGGATGACGTGAAGGCGGCGATGTCGGGCCTCTTGGCCCCGACGCTGCGCGAGACCATGCTCGGCAACGCGACGATCCTTGAAGTCTTCGATATTTCGAAGGTCGGTAAGGTCGCCGGCTGCCGCGTCACCGACGGCAATGTCGAGCGCGGCGCCAATGTCCGGCTCATCCGCGACAATGTCGTCGTTCACGAAGGCAAGCTCTCGACGCTCAAGCGCTTCAAGGACGAGGTCAAGGAAGTGGCCGCCGGACAGGAATGCGGCATGGCCTTCGAGAATTACCAGGACATGCGCGCCGGCGACGTCATCGAGTGCTACCGCGTCGAGGAAATCAAGCGAACGCTATAGCGCCTTCGTCGCGACCATCGCCTGTCATTGCGAGGAGAGAAGCGACGAAGCCAGTCCAAACGGCCATCTCATGGCATTGGATTGCTTCGCTTTGCTCGCAATGACGACTTGTATTGGATGTGCAAGTAACCGAACGACCGTCATGTCCCGATCCCACCATTCCGCCGGCTCGGCGCCGTCGCAGCGCATGTTGCGCGTTGGCGAACTCGTGCGCCACGCGCTGGCGCAGATGCTGTCGCGCGGCGACATCAACGATCCTGTGCTGGAAAAGAATGTCGTCACGGTCTCGCGCGTGAAGATGAGCCCCGACCTCAAGCTCGCGACGATTTACGTCATGCCGCTCGGCGGCCAGGACGAACCGCAGGTGCTCGCCGCACTGGATCGCCACAAGCGATTCCTGCGCGGCGAGATCGCGCATGAGGTGAATTTGAAATTCGCGCCAGAGATCAGGTTTCGTATCGACGACACATTCGACAATGTGTCGCGCATCGACGCGCTGCTCGACTCCGAACATGTGAAGCGCGATCTCGCCGGCGGCGACGACGCCGAAGAGGATCGCGTCAAGGAATGAGCAAGAAGAGATCGAATCGCGCCGTCGTCGACGGCTGGGTGGCGCTCGACAAGCCGGTCGGACTCACCTCGACCCAGGCGGTGTCACGCCTCAAGCGCATTTACAATGCGCAAAAGGCCGGCCATGCCGGCACGCTCGATCCGCTCGCCTCTGGGATGCTTCCGGTCGCCTTCGGCGAAGCGACTAAGACCGTGCCTTTCGTTCAGGACGGCGAGAAAGCCTACCGTTTCACGGTGCGTTGGGGCGTCGAGACCGACACTGACGATTCCGACGGACGCATGACGCGTGAAAGCGCGGCGCGACCGGCGCGAGCCGCCATCGAGGCCTTGCTGCCGCAGTTTACCGGCGAGATTTTGCAGACCCCGCCGCAGTTCTCGGCGATCAAGATCGCCGGCGAGCGCGCCTATGACATTGCCCGCGAGGGCGAGCAGGTCGAATTGAAGCCGCGTGCGGTCAGGATCGACTCGCTGACGTTGATCGAGTCGTCAGCCGACGATGCGACCTTCGTCATGGAGTGCGGCAAGGGCGCCTATGTGCGCGCGCTGGCGCGCGATCTTGGCCGCGTGCTGGGCTGCTTGGGCCATGTCACCGCCCTGAGACGCACGCGCGTCGGCCCTTTCATTGAGGACGACGCCTATACGCTCGACGAGATCGAAAATCAGAACATGGCCGCAGAGGCGTTGCTCTCGGTCGAGGCCGGATTGGCCGAACTGCCTTGCGTCGTGGTCGATCGCGACACGGCGGCGCGGCTGCGGCGCGGCGGCTCGGTGATTCTGCGCGGCCGCGACGCGCCGCATGAGGGCGTCGTCTACGCCGCCTGCGGCGGCGTGCCGGTCGCCTTCGGCGAAATCGTCCAGGGCGCGCTGGCGCCGGCGCGGGTTTTCAACCTGCCGTTCTAGGATTCCATTAGCCTTTGGTCGCGCGCGAAGCGCGTTCGACGGCGGTCAAGCGCTCCGCGAGGCGGGCTTTTCGATAGGAGGCTTGCGCCATTCGTATGGCGCTTGTCTCGGTGGTTGAAGCGATTGGCCAGCGTACCGCCAAATTGCAGTAATCTGATTCGGCAAGCTTGTCCTATGGGTTCCAAAGATTCGCGCCGCATGACCCGACCGCCGAAACTCCTCATTTTCGACTCCGGTCTCGGAGGCCTCACGGTCTTTTCCGAGATCGTCAAGCTTCGCCCGCACGCTGACTATCTCTATTGCGCGGATGACGCCGGCTTTCCCTATGGGTCCTGGAAGGAGCCGGCGCTCGTCGAGCGGGTGATGAAGCTCACGGAGGAGCTGATCGCCGTTCATGCGCCTGACATGGTCGTCATCGCCTGCAACACCGCGTCGACGATCGTTCTGCCCTATCTGCGTGTGCATTGGCCCAACTTGCCCTTTGTCGGCACGGTGCCGGCAATCAAGCCTGCGGCCGAGCGTACGCGGTCGAAGCTGATCTCCGTGCTCGGCACGCCGGGCACGGTGGCGCGCGACTATACGCAGAACCTCATCGCGCAATTCGCGGCGCATTGCTCCGTCACTCTCATCGGCTCGAAGCGCCTGGCGAGCCTCGCCGAAAGCTACATGCATGGGGAGAGCGTGAGCGACGCCGATATCGCCGACGAAATTGCGCCTTGCTTTAAAGAAGAGGGCGGCGAGCGAACCGACGTCGTCGCGCTCGCCTGCACGCATTACCCGCTGCTCGTTGAGGAGTTCAAACGGCTTGCGCCCTGGCCGGTGGAATGGCTCGATCCCGCGCCGGCGATCGCGCGCCGCGCCGATCAATTGCTCGGCGAAGCGTTTGGCGCCGATGCGGCGGGAGACAGGCCGGCGTTCCGCCGCGCGCTCTTCACGAGCGGCGCGCGCCCGTCGGGACCGCTCGCCGCGACGCTTACGCGCTACGGCCTTGCATGTGATGTCGCGTCGCCGCCGGCGTCGGAACGCGCATCATCATAGCGGGCGGCGCGCGAAAACGGGCGCCGACGCGCTTCGCTCACGGATCGCTCTGCCGCGTCGCAGCACGCGACGCTTGAACGGCGAGGCGGGTCAGTCGCTCGTTGCTCATGCCCGCGCGCGTCAGAAAGGCGCGCGCCTTGTCAGCGGCTTCGGCTTCGCCTGCCACGACGGCGGCTTCATACAAAATCCGCGCGTCCGCAGGCGCGCGCTGCACGCGCCAGTTCTGCTCGGCAAGTCCCAGGGCCTTGCTCGGATTGCGCCGCAGATAAAGCGTGAAACGCGCCTCGTCGCCAAGATGGAAGGCTTCGCCGCGCCGGCGGGAGGCGGCGAAGCGCTCCTCGATTTGCGATACATGCTCGGCGAGACTTTCCGAGCCAAGCCGCTGCTCGGCGAGCGCGAGGCGCAGCAGCGCGGCGTCGATGCGGGCCTGGCCGGCGAGCAGCGTCGCCGCATCCGCGAAACGCTCTTCGTCAAGCAGGAAGTCCGCGTAGGCGGCGAGGAGATAAGCGGTCGGCTTCGCGGTCTCGAGCGCCGTCTTGAACGAATGTTCGGCGCGTTGCGCCTCGCCCCGCCGCGCAGCGATTTCGGCGAGAATGGTCAACGCCCATCTCCGTCGCTCGGGCGTCGCCTCAGGACGCGCGTCGAGCGTTTGCTCGAGCGCCTCCGCCGCTTCGTGCGACCCTCCCATGAGACTCGCCGCATCGCACGCGCAGGCGATGGCCAGCAGCGGTTCGCTTGATGCGGCAAGCGGCGCACAACTTGCGCGCGCCTCATCCAAATGGCCGAGGATTTTGCTGATCGCCGCGCGCATAAGCCATGCTTGAAGATTGGCTGGGTCGGATTTTATCACGGAGTCGACGTCGGCGAGCGCGCCGTCAAAATCATGCCGATTCTGCGCGATCATCGCGCGCAGCAGAAGCGCCTTCGCTGGAGGCTTGGCCATGCTCCAAAAGGGCGCGAGCACGCCGGCCGCATAACCGAAATAGCGTGGATCGGAGTGTTCGCTGCCGAGCGTCACGAATTTCTGCGCGAGTTCGATGGAGGCCGCGAGATCGCCCGATCGCGCGCGCAGATCGCGCAGTTGCGCGCCCATTGGCGCGGCGGCGCGAGGCAATCGTTCTAAAAATTGATTGTCGTCGCTGGGAACGAAAGGCGCGCCGAACGCGTTGATGCAGGCCATAGCCGCGACGCACATCGCTGACATAGAAATTGAGAGTCGCATCAACGCTCGCCGATTTCGCGCTCGCAACAGGACATCGAATTCGAGACGCGGATTTTTTGAGCCTTGTAAAAAATATGGACCGATCGTATCGTACACGCAAGCGACGGTTACTGTTCGAAATCTTCCCGCGGAGCATCATTTCATGACAGGGAAGCGCGATTTGAGTGAGGGTTTGATGGCTCGCACGATCATGACCAAGCAGTTATTCGCCGCGCTCGTCCTCATCTCTGCGTTGCTGACTCCCGGCGCGGGGCGCGCCTCGGACCACGCCGATCCCATGTGGCTCGTGGAGGACGAGCAGGAAGCCAACATCACTGGCCTGTTCTTCTTCCCCGAAGGCGATCGCTGGGTCGCAATTCTCGACGTGCGCCGCTCGCTGATCGGTCCGCCGCCCTATAATCTCGAGCCCTTCGAATATAACATCCATCTGGATTTTCATACGAAGCTGCGCTTCGACAATGCCGAAGACGTGGCGCGCTACGGAGGCACGATCGTCGCGCCAGAGGGCATAGCGCCGGACGCCACCATTCGGATCCGTCTCAACAATGACATGACGGTGAAAGAGAAATCCTTCAAGGGTCTGGGCGACTCGCAGGACATCCAGGTCTATTCCGGCGTTCGCGACGATCCATTCATCTTTCCAAAATTCTTCAACGTGAACGTCATCGCCATGGCGTTCAGCATTCCGAAATCCGCCTTTCCCGCAGATGCCGAAAGCTGGCTCGTATGGGCCACAAGCAAGCGCGTGAGCAATGGCGAGCAGATCGACCATGTCGGACGCTCGAACCGCACGCAGCTCGGCCGCTTTGAAATTTTAAATCCCATTCCGCCGTCGCAGCATGTGGCGGAGATTCGCGAAAAGGGCGAGACGCGCGCGAAGGTTCAGCAGTTTCTCGCGCAATGGCTGCCGCCGCTCGCCAATTTGAATCAGCTCAGCGGCTTCTTCATGCGCCATTATGATTCTGTTCCTGACGTGATGGTGTTCACCACGACGCGCCCCGCCGGATTTCCGAACGGCCGCCGTCTCCAAGATGATGTGGCGCTGCTCACTTGCGCGCAGGGCGATTGTCCCTTGCAGGAAAACGCCTTCATCGACACGACCCAATGGCCGCGCTCAACGGTCAACGACAAGCCGCTGTCGAGCGAGTTTCCTTATCTGGCGGAGCCCTGGCCCTTTAAGCCTCAGCCAGCGGGCGCGACCGGGCCTTACGTCTATCGGTTTTTCGCGCGGCCGATCGTGCAGATCGGGATCGCCGCGCTCGTCTTGCTTCTCATCGTTCGTGGCGTGATTCGCTGGTTCAGACGACGGTCCGCCTTTTAGGCGCGACGCGGTTTTTGCGGCGCCGCGCCTCGCATGGCGCGACTTTTCTTTCGGCCGTGTCGCCGATCGCCGCGGAGATTTCGGCATAGCGGTTAGGCCACGAATTTTAGGCATTCGACATTGGGGAGGGAACGATGCTCGATAGAATCCTGCGGAGCTTGGCGGTCGCAGCGGCGCTGGCCGGCGCCGGCGGATCAATGGACGCGGCGAAGGCCGGCCCGAATTGCGGCTCGGGCGCTGGGAACGTCAAGGACGAAGCTATGTGCGTCGGACGCACAGCGGAGTCTTTGCCGGGCTCGGATGTCGATTATTACGCCGACATGGATAATGGCGCGACCAAACGTCCGGAAGACCTGGCCAAGGCCTTGCAGCCTTATCTTCCTGGCGTCACGCCCGAGGCGGCGCTCAAGGCGGCGGTGATCGGCCGCAATAATTGGGTGGTGTGGACCGCCGGCAACGACCGGCTGTGGGATGTCTTGAACAAGAAGTCCTTCGGCGGACTCGACTTCCTGAAGACCTTGTCGAGCCATCCAACGCTCACGAAATTCAGTCGTGACAATCGTTGGAGTTATTTGGGGCTCGTCAATGAGCCCTGCTTCAAGAAAGCGACCGGCCCCCGCGCCGATCGCTTCGGTCTCTGGCTGGACACCCGCGATCCGAGTTGCCCGCCCGATCCTTTCGAGGACGAAGCGAAATATCCGGGCGTCAAGATCGGGGCCCGGGGACGCAGCGCGAATTTCCCGGCGGGTTCCTATTACGGTTATGCGACCGGCATCGTGGGGCTGAGATTATTCCCCAACCCGGATTTCGATGAAGAAGCCGAACGGAAATGGGATCCGGTGCGATTTTACGCCGATCCCGACTATTACAACAATAAGGATCTGGTGCGCCCCTATCGCGTTGGCATGTCCTGCGGCTTTTGCCATGTCGGCCCCAATCCGACCAATCCGCCGACGGATCCGGAAAATCCAAAATGGGAGAATCTGAATTCCAATCCGGGCGCGCAATATTTCTGGTGGGACCGCATCTTCACCTATGCGGCTGATCCGAAGGATTTCTCCTGGCAATTGTTCCACGTCTCGCGGCCAGGGGCGCTCGACACGTCGCTGGTTTCTACCGACTACATCATCAATCCGCGAACGATGAACGCGATCTACCAGCTCGGGCCGCGCGTGGGACTCGCTTTAAAATTCGGCCAGGAAAAGCTCGCTGGCGGCGAGAAGCAGAATAAGCAGTTCAACGAATATGTTCCCGCCAATTCGCCGCTCACGCAGTTCTTCAAGGCGCCCGATACGGTGTTCACGCCGCGCGTTTTGAAGGACGGCGCGGATTCGGTCGGCGCGCTGGGCTCATTCAACCGGGTCTTTGTCAACATTGGCCTGTTCAGCGAGGAGTGGCTTGAGCATTTCAACGCCGTGGTCGGCGGCAAGCCGATCACCGCCATTCCGATCGCTACGGGACGCGCCCATTCCTCCTATTGGCAGGCGAATGAAGCGCAGACTCCAAACACCGCGCTGTTCTTCGTCGCAACCGCCAAGCCCGACTATTTGAAGAATGCGCCGGGGGGCGACAAATATGTCGCCGCCGATACAGCCGTCCTCGAACGCGGCAAGGAAGTGTTCGGCGAGCGCTGCCTGCGCTGCCATTCGAGCAAGCTGCCGGAGAAGACGTTCAGCTACTTCCCGAATGATGGCTGCGTCGGCAAGGACTATCTCACTTGCTGGAACAATTATTGGTCCTTCACCAAGACTGACGCGTTCAAGCAGGAGGCGAAGAAGATCGCCAAGGCGAGCGACTTCCTTACCGACAACTTCCTGTCGACCGAACTGCGCGTGCCGGTGAGTCTGCTGGAAACCAACGCCTGCAGTCCGCTCGCCACCAATGCGATCCGCGACAACATCTGGAACGATTTTTCCTCGACCTCGTATAAGGAGCTGCCGTCGGTCGGAAAGATCACCGTCCACGATCCCTATACAGGCGCGCCGCGCTCCTACGATATGCCGGCGGGCGGCCGCGGCTATACGCGGCCGGCTTCGCTGGTCAGCCTGTGGTCGACGGCGCCCTTCCTGCTCAACAACAGCGTCGGCAGATTCTACGAGAGCCCGTCGGTGGAAAGTCGGTTGAAGTCCTTCGACGATTCGATCGAACAGATGCTGTGGCCGGAGAAACGCGTCGGCTCATACGGGCAATATGGCGAGCAATACGGCCGGCAGGACATTGAATATGTCACGGCCTCGGGCAAGAAGCTGCACGGCGTCGTCGACGTGACGACGGAGCAGAGCTATCTGCGCGTGCCGAAAGGCTATCTTCCTGACCTGCTGCAGCCGGGATTCGACGCCGGCGAAAACGTGAAATGGCTGGTCGAAGCGTTGCGTCTCGGCAATTTCTTCGACAAGGACGGCGTCGCCATCGGCCCAATCCCGAAAGGCACGCCGGTGGCGCTGATCGGCAATATTGATCTCGATAAACGTGAGAATCCGATCGAGGATTTGTTGCACAAGAAGAAGGTCGTGGCGCTACTGCTCAAGCTCAAGCATGCATTGAAGGCGTTGCCGCCGAACGCGAGCGACGAGGAGGCGCGCAAGGCGTTCGCCAACTCTTACAATGATCTGCTCGGGCTCAACAAATGCCCCGACTTCATTGTCAATCGCGGACATTATTTCGGCACCGACTATTTCGCCGAGGAGCCGGGGCTGAGCGACGCCGACAAAAAGGCTCTGATCGCATTCTTGAAAACCATGTGACGCGCCGGAGGCCCGGGCTGCTAAGGCGCGTCCGGGCCAACCGGCGAAGGAGGGGGGAACGACCATGAGCCTCAGCGACAAGGCGAGCTTCGAATATGTGGTGGTCGGCTCGGGCGCGGGCGGCGGCACGGTGGCGGCGCGCCTTGCCGAGGCCGGCTGCAAGGTGCTGGTGCTCGAGGCCGGCGGCGATCCGATAACGCTTCAAGGCGGCGACGCGGCCTATCCCGACGACGAACGTCTTCCAGACGATTATCGGGTTCCGGTGTTTCACGCCTGCTCGACCGAGAATCAGGCGATGCAATGGGATTTCTTCGTCCGACATTATGGAGACCAGGAACTCCAAAAAAAGGACGACAAATATCGAGAGTTTGATCATAGCGGCAAGCGTGTCGACGGCGTGCTCTATCCGCGCGCCGGCTGTCTCGGCGGCTGCACCGCGCATAATGCGATGATCATGGTCTATCCGCACAATGCGGACTGGGATCATATCGCCGAACTCACCGGCGACGCCTCCTGGCGCGCCGACAATATGCGCACTTATTTCGAAAAGCTCGAGAACTGCAATCATCGCTTCTTCTTCCGCCTGCTCGGCCTGCTCGGGATCAATCCCACGCGCCATGGCTGGAAGGGTTGGCTGCATACGGAGAAGAACGTCCCGAAGGCCGCGCTCGGCGATTTCGACCTCGTCGAAGCTTTGAAGATATCGATCCTGGAGGCGATTGGCCAGTCGCCCTCGCTCCTGCAACGGGGCTTGTGGTGGCTGCTCGGCAAAGGCGATCCCAATGATTGGCGGCTCGTCCGCGAGAACGCCTTCGGCCTGCATTATCCGCCGCTCAACACGCGTAAGCACGAGCGCATGGGCACGCGCGAGCGGCTGATCGAAACGCAGAGGAAATATTCCGAAAATCTCACCATCGAACTCGACGCGCTGGCGACGCGCGTATTGTTCGACGACGACAATCGCGCGATCGGAGTAGAATATCGCAAGGGCGCGAAACTCTATCAGGCGCATTATGATCCGAGCGGAGTGCCGGGCGAGACGCGCACCGTCCTTGCGACGCGCGAGGTGATCCTCGCCGGCGGCGCCTTCAACACGCCGCAACTGCTGATGCTCTCCGGCGTCGGCGCCAAGGAAGAGCTGGCGCCGCTCGGCATTTCGACGCGCATCGATCTTCCGGGCGTCGGCAAGAATCTGCAGGACCGCTATGAAGTCGGCGTCGTCAATCGCGTCAAGGACGATTGGGGAATCTTGAAAGGCGCGCAATATAAGAACACCGACACCCAAAACGCCGACTGGCTGCGAACCAAGGATAAATATACCGGCTCGGTCTATGGCACGAATGGCGCGGTGCTCGCCGTCATCAAGCGCTCGCCGAATGAGCGGACGCTGC
>NZ_JBFWVN010000021.1:0-46406 GCF_050246715.1 Methylocystis sp. | reverse complement strand
TACAACTTCCGCCGCCTGCTCGCATGGCTGGCGCTTCTGTGGGCCTTGTTCCTGAGCGTCCTCGACGACGCCAACGCCTCAAATCGCCGACTAATCGCCGCTTAAATCGCGTTCTTCACGGGCGACTTCGTCGCCTTTTGCGCCAACGCTTAGCCGCGAACTCGCCGGATCGCCATGCGCTAGCCCCCGACTCTTAACGCCGCGCCGCGTATCGGCGGCGCTTTTCCGCACGCCCAAATACACTTGTCCGCCGGCTTGCCGGCGCAAAATGAGAGATAAAGGCTGTAGTACCAGACCGAGTATGGGACAGGCTTGTCGGGCGGGAAAAAAACCGCTGCGCTGTATACATAGTCTTCCGGCGGGATGCGGAGAATCGGGAAACACTGTTTAGGCGTCGTGACGCAGCATCCTTCCGCTCTTGATCGGGCCGTTCCGCCGGCGAGAGCAAGACCAAGCACTGCAAGGGCGACATACTTCTTCATGGGCGCGCTCCCAAAGGGGTAGATAAGCAAGTTCGACAGCGATCTCTCCACGCCGACCACATGGCGCAGGCATAAGCTCGGGCAAGCGATCGCCCCTCTGGCGCGGATCGGCGGCCGCCTCGAGTATCTCACGACCGGATCGCGAAGCTCTCTCAACGAAGGGTTCGATCGACTGCAGAGCGCACTTAAGAGCAAAGATGCGCGCGCCGCAACGCATAGCCTGCAGCGCGTCGACGCGTTCCAAGGCGACGTCGACGCCGGTCTCGACGCAAGACGAGATCGGCTATCTCACTGCTTTAAATCGCAAGGTGGAGCAGCTTGGGTCACAGCGAGCAGGAACGGAATTATGAAATTATCCGCCGCGAGAACCTGCTCACGATCGAGCAAGGAGAATTGCGATCGATTTTCGCGAAAGGGCTTGCCGCCTGTCGCACGCATCGTCGCCCTTCTCGCGACGCCGCCGCCATGACGTTCAAATCGTCGCGAGATAGGCGCTGAAGCCGGCGACGGCGAGCAGCAGCGCAGCCAGGACATACAAGCTGACGCTCGTGGAATGCGCCGTATAGGGCTCATTGCGCGACAACAGCCGCGCCGTATGAATGAAGCGGACGGTCGAAACCACGATGAGCGTCACGCCCACGCAGACGAGCGCGGTCCCTCCATAACGCCCGGCCGGGCTGTCGAAGCGGTGGATGCGCAACCGGTCGGCGTTTTCGGTCACGACGCCGGCGATGCTCAAAAGAAACAAATTGAACCGTTCGATGACAAAGCCCAGCGCAATGACCGCGACGCCGGTGCGCACCCATGCGAGAAAAGTCCGCTCGTTGGCCGCGACATTGGTAAAATCGCGAATCATTTCCGTTCTCCCTTGCCCAACCGCCGCAGCGGCGCAACATTGCCGCAGCGGCGACGAATGCCTATAACATTGGCGACGCGGCGCGAGCGCCGCCCAATTCCTCCCTTCTGAGAGACGATATGCCCTGGAGCGATCAAGGCGGACCGCGCAATCAGAATAACAATCCTTGGGGTCAGCCCGGCGGGCCATGGGGACAGGGTCCAGGCGGTCAGCCGCCAGACCTCGAAGAGATGCTGCGCCGCAGCCAGGAAGGGCTCAAGCAGATTCTGCCGAGCGGATTCGGGGGACGCGGCTTGGCGATCCTCGTGCTGGTCGCCGTGCTCGCATGGCTGCTTTCCGGCCTCTACACGGTCGGACCCAACGAGATCGGCCTCAATCTGATCTTCGGCAAATATATGGGAAAAACCCAGGCGGGCCTGAACTACAATCTTCCAGGTCCGATCGGGTCAGTGCTCAAGCTGGCGGTCACCGACCGCAACGTCACCGATGTCGGCTTCCGCGAGGAGTCGGGGATCGTCATCGAAGGTCGGCGCCGCGGCTCGCCCTCGGCGCCGCGCGGGCCGGAAGCGCCGGAAGAAAGCCTGATGCTGACGGGCGACGAGAATATCGCCGACGTCAAATTTCGCGTCATCTGGCAGATCGATCCGTCGAAACCTGAAGATTACGCCTTCAATGTCGCGAATCCGCCGCTTACGATGAAGGCCGTCGCCGAGAGCGCGATGCGCGAAATCGTCGGCCAGTCGCAAATCCAAAAAATTCTGACAGCCGACCGCAAGCTGATCGAGCCGGCAAGCCAGCAGCTGATGCAGAAAGTGCTCGACGACTATCACGCCGGCGTTCTGGTGCTGCAGGTGCTGCTACTCTCTGTCGATCCGCCGCAACAGGTCATCGCGGCGTTTCGCGACGTGACCGCCGCCCAGCAGGATCTGCAGCGTCTCGGCAATGAAGCCGAGGCCTACGCCAACCGGGTCGTTCCGGAAGCGCGCGGCGCGGCGGCGCGGATTCTGCAGGAGGCCGAAGCCTATCGCGAGCAGACGGTCGCCGAAGCACGCGGCCAGGCGGCCCGCTTCGAAAAAATCTACGAACAATACCGGAATGCGCCGGCGCTGACGCGACAGCGACTTTACATCGAAACTATGGAGCGCGTGCTGGGCGGAGCCGACAAGGTTGTTCTGGACGATCCCTCCAAGGGCGGCGCGAGCGTCGCGCCTTTCGTGCCGCTGCCCGCTTTCCCAGCCTTCCAGGGAGGCCGCAAATGAAGTCGGGCCTCCTCTTTACGCTCGCCGTCGTCGCTCTCCTGGCGGTCATCGGTCTGGCCGGCGCTGTGTTCACCGTTTCGCAAACCGAGCAGGCGCTGGTGCTCCGTCTCGGAGAGCCGGTCGCCGGCCGCGGGCTCATTACCCAGCCTGGCCTCCACTTTAAATTTCCGCTCATCGAAAACGTCGTGACCTTCGACAATCGCATACTTGACGTCGAGAGTCCCAATCTCGAAGTGCTCGCCGCGGACAATCAGCGACTCGAGGTGGACAGCTTCATCCGCTATCGCATCGTCGACGCGTTGCGCTTTTATCAGACCGTCAACAGCGTCTTGGGCGCGAACAATCAGCTCGGTTCGGTATTGAACTCCGCCGTCCGCCGCGTGCTGAGCGAGGCCAATCAGCAGCAGATCGTGCGCGACGAGCGCGCCGCGCTGATGGTGAAAATCAAGGAGCAGGCGGACCGCGAGGCGCGAAAATTCGGCGTGCAAGTCGTCGACGCGCGCATCCGCCGCGTCGATCTTCCGCAGCAGATTTCGGAAAAAGTCTTCGGGCGCATGCAGACCGAGCGCCAGCGCGAAGCCGCGGAATATCGCGCCCAGGGTTCGGAGCACGCGCAAAAAATCACCGCCAAGGCGGATCGCGACGTCATCGTGCTGAAAGCCGAGGCGCAGCGCCAAGCCGACCAGACCAAGGGCGAAGGCGACGCCGAGCGCAACCGCATTTTCGCCGAAGCCTTTGGCCGCGATCCTGATTTCTTCGCCTTCTATCGCTCGATGCAAGCCTATGAAAGCGCCTTCAAGCCCGGCGAGACGCGTTTCCTGATCAGTCCGCGTTCTGAATTCTTCCGTTTTTTCTCAGCTCCGGAGGCGAGCGCCGCGCCGAGCGCGGACAACAAACCGGCTCCGGAGAAAGGCAAGTAAAACGCAAACGCGGACCTCGACGACGGTGAGCGCGGTCGTAGCCCGCTGTAGACGGCGCGCAATCACATCAGCTGGCGCACAAGGGCGACAATTTCGTCGACCAGCGCGTCGAAGAAAAATGACTCTCCTTCATATGCGCGATTTTGGGGCGACTCCGCCGCAATCATCCCGCGATAAAAATCGCGCCCACAGAAATGCGAAATGAGTAGATATCCGCTTCAAGAGCGCGCGCCAAAGCTCCAGCCTAGACGCCTCTTTTTGTCGAAGGCGTTTGCGCCTATATCTGCTCCCTCTCATCTTTGGAGATATCGGATGAAGGTGCTCCAGGCTTATGTGGCCGCTGGTTTTGTGGCCCTGCTGATTTCATTGACGCCAGCCGCCGCGAAAGGCCCGGATTCCCTGTCCGAACTCGCCGAGAAAGTGCAGGACGCCGTCGTCAATATTTCCGCGACGCAGACCTTCGAGGCCAAGCACAACAAGAATGGCGAAGGTCCGCAGATGCCGCCGGGCCTCAGCCCCGGCGCGCCTTTCGACGATCTCTTCGAGGAATTTTTCCGGCGTCGGGGCCAGGGCGTGCCCGACATTCCGCGTCAGCGTAGGTCAAGTTCGCTCGGCTCAGGTTTCGTGATCGATCCTTCGGGAATTGTGATCACCAACAATCATGTCATTGCCGACGCCAATGAAGTGACGGTGATTTTCAACGACGGGCAGAAGCTCAAGGCGGAAATTCTCGGCAAGGATCAGAAAGTCGACGTCGCCGTTCTGAAAGTGAAGCCCGAAAAGCCGCTGAAGGCGGTCAAGTTCGGCGACAGCGACAAGGCCAAGGTCGGCGACTGGGTGCTCGCCGTCGGCAACCCGTTCGGGCTCGGCGGGTCGGTGACGGCCGGCATCATTTCGGCGCGCAACCGCAACATCGATAGCGGCCCCTACGACAATTACATTCAGACCGACGCCTCGATCAACAAAGGCAACTCCGGCGGTCCGCTGTTCAACATGGACGGCGAAGTCATCGGCATCAACACCGCGATCCTGTCGCCCTCCGGCGGCTCCGTCGGCATCGGCTTCGCGACGCCGGCGAATACGGTTCAGCCCGTTATCGACCAGTTGCAGCAATTCGGCGAAACGCGCCGCGGCTGGCTCGGAGTCCGTATCCAAAACATCGACGACGGAATCGCCGAAACGCTCAATCTTGGCGCGACGCGCGGCGCGCTTGTCGCCGGCGTCGACGACAAGGGACCCTCGAAGCCGGCGGGGCTAAAGATTGGCGACGTGATCGTCAAATTCGAAGGCAAACCGATCAAGGAGTCGCGCGACCTGCCCAAGCTCGTCGCCGCAACTCCGGTCGGCAAGGATGTCGAACTCGTCATCGTGCGGGGCGGCAAGGAGCAGATCAAGACCGTCAAGCTCGGCAGGCTCGAGGATGGCGAAAAAGTCGCGTCGAAGGGCGGCGACAAGGAAAAGTCGGACAGCGCCGGCGGATCGTCGCAGAGCGTGCTGGGGCTTGAACTGTCTCGTCTCTCGGATGAGTTGCGGACGCGTTACCAGATCAAGGACGCCGTCAAAGGCGGCGTCGTCATCACCGCGGTCGATCCGCGCTCGGATGCGGCGGAGAAACGCCTCCATCCTGGAGAGGTGCTGCTCGAGGTCAATCAGGAAGCGGTGAGCGATCCGGCGGAAGTCGTCAAGAAGGTCAAGGCGCTGAAGAGCGGCGGCAAGAAGACCGCGCTGCTGATCGTCGCGAACGGCCAGGGCGACGCCCATTTCGTCGCCTTGCCGGTCGAGTAGCTACGCGCCATCGCCCCGCCGGGGACGCCTCACTTAGGCTTGCCCTTCACCGTGCGCGTGCCGGGCTTGCCGCCCGACGAGCGGCCGACCGGACGCGGCGGCGGCGCGCGCCCCAGCGGCCGCGCTTCGCCGCCGCCGAAATTATGCGGCCCCATATCGGCGTCGGTCGGCTTTCGCGCGCGGGAGCCGGGAATGTCCCCTCCCCCACGGCCCGAACGCGCCTGACGCGAGAGCTGGATGCGCAGCGTCGGACTCGCCTCGCCGAGCAGCTCCGCGCGCTGCAGACGCTGGATTTCGTCGCGCAGCCGCGCCGCCTCCTCGAAGGCGAGATCGGCCGCCGCCTCCTTCATGCGCTTTTCGAGATCGGCGATCGTCGCCGCGAGATTATGGCCGGGCGCGATGTCATAGCCCGTGTCGACCGTCACATGATCCTGCTCGGCGACCGAGCCAAGAATGTCGGCGATGCCGCGCTTGATGGAGGCCGGCGTGATGTTGTTCTCGCGATTATAGGCTTCCTGCTTGGCGCGACGGCGGTTGGTCTCGTCCATCGCCCGCTTCATCGAGCCAGTGATGTGGTCGGCGTATAAAATCACCCGGCCGTCGACATTGCGCGCGGCGCGGCCGATGGTTTGCACGAGCGATGTTTCCGAACGCAGAAAGCCTTCCTTGTCGGCGTCGAGAATAGCGACGAGGCCGCATTCGGGAATGTCCAGGCCCTCGCGCAGCAGATTGATGCCGACAAGCACATCGAAGGCGCCGAGCCGCAGATCGCGGATGATCTCGATGCGCTCGATCGTGTCGATATCGCTATGCATGTAGCGCACGCGCACGCCATTCTCATGCAGATATTCGGTCAAATCCTCGGCCATGCGCTTCGTCAGCACGGTGACGAGCGAGCGATAGCCGATCTGCGCCGTCGCCCGCGCTTCATCGAGAAGATCGTCGACCTGGGCGCGCGCCGGCCGCACCTCCACCATCGGATCGATCAGCCCCGTCGGGCGAATGACCTGTTCGACGAAAACGCCGCCGGTCTGGTTGAGCTCCCAATTGCCCGGCGTCGCCGAGACCGCCACGGTCTGCGGCCGCATCGCGTCCCATTCCTCGAAGCGTAAGGGCCGATTGTCCATGCATGACGGCAGACGGAAGCCATATTCGGCGAGCGTCGCCTTGCGGCGGAAGTCGCCCTTATACATGCCGCCGATCTGCGGAATCGACACATGGCTCTCGTCGGCGAAAACCAGCGCATTGTCTGGCAAATATTCGAACAGAGTCGGCGGCGGTTCGCCGGGCTTGCGGCCGGTAAGATAGCGCGAATAATTCTCGACTCCGGCGCAGGAGCCCGTCGCCTCCATCATTTCGAGATCGAAGCGGGTGCGCTGCTCCAGCCGCTGCGCCTCAACGAGACGCCCCGAACGATATAATTCGTCGAGCCGCGCCCGCAGCTCCTCCTTGATCGCCTTGACCGACTGCAGCAGCGTCGGCCGCGGCGTCACATAATGCGAATTGGCGTAGACCTTCACGAATTCGAGATCGACGGTCTTCTTGCCGGTCAGCGGATCGAATTCTGAAATCGACTCGACTTCGTCGCCAAAGAAGCTGACGCGCCAGGCGCGGTCTTCATAGTGGGCCGGGAAAATATCCACCGTATCGCCGCGCACGCGAAAGGTTCCGCGGGTAAAATCCGCCTGCACGCGGCGGTAATGCAGCGCGACGAGATCGGCGACGAGCTGGCGCTGCTCCAGCTTCTCGCCGAGCGTCACCGAAAAGGTCATCGCCGTATAAGTTTCGACCGATCCGATGCCATAGATGCAGGAGACCGAAGCGACGATGATGACGTCGTCGCGTTCGAGCAGCGCGCGAGTCGCGGCGTGGCGCATGCGGTCGATCTGCTCATTCACCGAGGATTCTTTCTCGATGTAAGTGTCCGAGCGCGGCACATAGGCTTCGGGCTGGTAGTAGTCGTAATAGGACACGAAATATTCGACGGCGTTCTTCGGAAAGAAGCTCTTGAACTCGCCGTAGAGCTGCGCGGCGAGCGTCTTGTTCGGCGCGAGAATCAGCGCCGGCCGCTGGGTGCGCTCGATGACGCTCGCCATGGTGAAGGTCTTGCCCGAGCCGGTGGCGCCGAGCAGCACCTGATCGCGCTCCTCCGCGGCGACGCCTTTCACCAGTTCTTCGATCGCCGCGGGCTGGTCGCCTTTCGGCGTATAGTCGGAGACCAACTCGAATCTGACGCCGCCTTCGGATTTCTCCGGTCGCTCGGGCCGATGCGGGACCCAGGGCTGCTTGTCGCGAATATTGGGGTCGCCGAGCCGCAACAGTTCGGCGAGCCTGTCGGCCGTCGCCTGAACTCCTCCGCCGGCGTGAAAACCTTCGCCGAGCCCGTATTTTTCGATGTCCTCGGCGTCAATGCCTTCGACCGAAGAAGCGTCATAGGGCGTCTGCGGCGCCTCGCCGAAACCGGGCGCCAGCGCCGGATTGAGCAGCTGCGCGAGATGCGGCGCGAGCGGCGCGACCTCCGGCTTCGCCGCCTTGGCGCGCGTCGGCCGCGCGGGGTCTTTCGGCTTTTTGGGGGGAGAGGCCATGGCGGCAATATGGGCTTTATGGGAGTGGGATGGAAGCCATGGCCGCCTCGCCTGCCTCGATCGGCGCTTCGAAGTGACGCAAGAGTCCGCTCGTGCTTCGAGACGGCGTGCACAGCAAGCGTCTCGAAGCACGAGAACGCGGCGCAGCAAGTATCACACTGGCGCCCCCTTTGCCGAAATTGGACAAACTAGGAGCCGCGCCATTTCGCTTGACAGAATCGGATGATTCGCCATTCTCCATTGAGAATGAACAAGCTTTTCTCCGACGCGTTCAAATTGAGCCTCGCCGCTCATCAGGTGATCGGCCTGCGGCTGATGAAAATCGCGATCGGCGGCGCGCATGGCCGGCGCGAGAGCAGACTGATGGTCGAAGAAAAGATCAAAGCGGCCACCGACGCCAGCATGGAGGCCGCAAAGAGCGTCGCGGCCGGCGAGCCGCATCTTGCGGCCAATCGCGCCCTCTCCGTTTACGCAAAACGCGTCGATCAAAATCTCAAGCGATTGACCAAGGGCTGACCGCGCGGCGGCGGCGAGGGGTGAATCGCCTACTCCGCCTCCTCCACTTCCTCTTCCCGTTCCGCCTCAAGCAGTTTCGCGCGCGCCTCCGCCGCCTCGCGCTGGCGGTTCCACATGCCGGCGTAATGACCGCCGAGCGCCAGCAGCGCCTGATGCGTCCCGCGCTCGATGATGCGGCCGTGATCGAGAAACAGGATGTCGTCGGCGTCGACAATTGTCGACAGCCGATGCGCGATAACCAGCGTGGTGCGACCGCGCGCGACCCGCCGCAGCGCCTCCTGAATCTCATGCTCGGTGAAACTGTCGAGCGCCGAGGTCGCTTCGTCGAGAATGAGGATCGGCGGACCTTTGAGAATGGTGCGGGCGATCGCCACGCGCTGCTTCTCGCCGCCCGATAGCTTCAGCCCACGCTCGCCGACCTGCGCGGCATAGGCGTCCGGCAGGCGCTCGATGAAACGGTCGATCTGCGCGAGCCGCGCCGCGTCGCGCACCTCTTCGTCGCTCGCGTCCCAGCGACCGTAGCGAATGTTGTAGCCGATCGAATCGTTGAACAGCACCGTGTCCTGCGGCACCATGCCAATCGCCGCGCGCAGGCTTTCCTGAGTCACGTCAAGAATATTCTGCCCGTCGATCGTAATGCGCCCGCCCTGCGGCTCGTAAAAGCGATACATCAGCCGCGAGATCGTCGATTTCCCCGCCCCCGACGGCCCGACGATCGCGATCGTTTGCCCCGGCTCGGCTTCGAAGCTCACGCCCTTTAGGATCGGCCGGTTCGGCTCGTAGTGGAACGAGACATTGTCGAAAACGATCCGTCCGTCGCTGACGACGAGCGGCTCTGCGCCCGGCCTGTCCAAAATCTCGGGGCTTTGCGCCAGGATCGAGAACATCGTTTCGATATCGATGATCGCCTGACGCACCTCGCGATAAAAGGTGCCCATGAAATTCAAGGGCTGCGCCAGCTGCCCCATCATCAGATTGATCAACACGAAATCGCCAACTGTATTGCGGCCGGCCTCGATGCCATAGACACACATCACCATCATGGCGGTGAGCCCGATGATGTAGATCACAGTCTGGCCGGCGTTGAGAACAGCAAGCGAAACATAAGACTGCGTGCTCGCCTGCTCATAGCGGATCATCGATTTGTCGTAGCGTTCCGCCTCGCGTTTCTCCGCGCTGAAATATTTGACCGTCTCATAATTCAACAGGCTGTCGATCGCCTTCTGATTGGCGTCGGTGTCGCTGTCGTTCATCTTGCGCCGGATGGCGATGCGCCAATTTGTGGCGAGCATCGTATAGAGAAAATAGGCGCCGAGCGTCGCCAGCAGCACCAGCCCGTAGCGCCAGTTGAACTGATAAACAAATATGCCGAGAACCAGCGCCATCTCCAGCACGGTGGGGGCGCCGGTCGACATGATGAGACGCGACAGCGTTTCGATGCCGGCCCGCCCGCGCTCCAAGACGCGCGTCAGCCCGCCAGTCTTTCTGCCGATATGGAAGCGCAGCGACAGTTCATGCATGTGAACGAAGAGATCGGTCGCGAGCCGCCGCACGGCGTGCATCGCCACCGCTGCGAAAATGCCGTCGCGCATCTGCATCAGCACGACGGTGACGATGCGCATGGCGCCCATCAGCAGCGTGAAATAGACCGCGGCGGCCCCGACCTTCGTCCATACGCCGGCGCCACCCTCGGCGAGGGCGTCGGTCGCCCATTTGAACGTGTAAGGGGTCGCCGCGTTGAACAGCTTGCTCAAGACAAGCAGCGCGAAGACCGCCGCCACGCGCAGTTCGAGATCGCGGCGCCCGCGCGGCCAAATATAGGGCCACAAACGCCGTATCGTATTGAAAAGAGACGATTCGGACAATTGCTGATTGGAAGCCGGCGGGGGCGCGGCGTCCTCGGGATCGAGCGCGTGAGGATCGCTCGATTCGTCCTGATCGGGCTTAAGCATAGGTCTCCGAATGAATGAGTCCGCGATCGCGGCGTTTGGCGTCATATATGACGTTTAGAAGCGATGCGCACCCCGCAGGAGCGCCGCCAACACGTTGCATGAGAATTGATATGAGAGAAATCAAAAACATCTGCGTCTATTGCGGTTCCTCGATCGGCGCCGATCCGCGCCACACGGCGGCGGCGCGCGCCTTGGGGGCCGAGCTTGCCCGCGCCGGCATCGGGCTCGTCTATGGCGGCGGCGCGATCGGCCTGATGGGCGTATTGGCGAAGGCGACGATCGCCGCCGGCGGCGTCGTCACGGGCATTATCCCCGAGTTCCTGGACGATCGGGAGATCCCCTTTGCGGGCGCGACGGACCTTGTTGTCGTCAAGGACATGCATTCGCGCAAACGCCTGATGTTCGAACGTTCCGACGCCTTTGTCGCGCTGCCCGGCGGCGTCGGCACGCTGGAGGAATTGACCGAGCAGTTGACCTGGATTCAGCTCGGACGGCACGCCAAGCCTCTTGTCATCGCCAACATCGCCGGCTTCTGGCGACCGCTGCTGTCGCTGTTCGCGCATATGCATAATGAGCAATTCATCCGCGAAGACTATGATGTGCGCTATCTCGTCGCCGAACGCGTCGAGGAAATACTGCCGATGATATTCGCGGCGGCCCGACATGCGCCCGACATCAGCGAGACTGCGATCACCCAGCGGCTTTAATACGAACTCCAGACGATCCGTTCACTTGGATCATTGTCATTTCCGGCACGCCGGAGGCCTGACCGGGAATCCAGAACAAATTCAAGAATGCTGGTCTTGCTCTGGATTCCCGATCGCGCGCGTTGCGCGCGTCGGGAATGACCCGCGAGAAAGATTCAGAAACGGGGCCGAAGCGGGCGCTTCTCAGAAAATTCTTTCAGGTTCGGTCTGCGGCACTGAAACCAGCAGCTTGTAGTTGATCGCGTCGACGAGCGCTTCGAAGGACGCGTCGATGACATTGGCCGAAACGCCGACTGTCGACCAACGCTCTCCCTGCGCGCCGGCGCATTCGACCAGAACGCGCGTCACCGCGTCGGTGCCGCCCTGGAACACGCGCACGCGATAATCCACGAGCCGAACGTCGTCGATGAAGCGCTGATAAGCGCCGAGATCCTTGCGCAGCGCGAGATCGAGCGCATTGATCGGACCATTGCCTTCGGCGGCGGAAATGCGGCTCTCGCCATGCACATTGATTTTGACGATCGCCTCGGCGCCCTTGTCTTCCCCGTTTCTCGAAAAGCGGCGGTCGACCGCGACGCTGTAGCGCTCGACGTCGAAGAAATGCGGCGCCTCGCCGAGCACGCGCTTCGCCAGAAGGAAGAATGATGCGTCGGCGCCTTCATAGGCATAGCCTTGCGCTTCCTTCTCCTTCACCTCGTCCAGCAGTCGCGCGAGCCGCGGATCGTCCTTATCGAGGACGACGCCAAGCCGCGCGAGTTCGGAAACAATATTGGACCGTCCCGCCTGATCGGATACGAGCACGCGCCGCATATTGCCGACCGATTCCGGCGTCACATGCTCATAGGTGCGCGGATCGGTCAGCACCGCCGAGGCGTGAATGCCGGCCTTGGTCGCGAAGGCGCTGGCGCCGACATAGGGCGCGTGGCGGTTCGGCGCGCGATTGAGAAGCTCATCGAGCGCGTGGCTCACGCGCGTCAGATGGGTCAGTTTCTCTTGCGTCACGCCGATCTCGAAGCGCTCGGAAAATTCGCTCTTAAGCAGCAGCGTCGGGATGATCGTCGTGAGATTGGCGTTGCCGCAGCGTTCGCCAAGCCCGTTGAGCGTTCCCTGAATCTGCCGCGCCCCGGCGCGTACGGCGGCGAGCGAATTCGCCACCGCCTGCCCCGTGTCGTCATGGCAATGCACGCCGACGCGGTCGCCCGGAATATGTTTGACGACCTCGACGACGATGGCCTCGACCTCATGCGGCAGCGCGCCGCCATTCGTGTCGCAAAGGACGATCCAGCGCGCGCCGGCGTCATAGGCAGCCTTGGCGCAGGCAAGCGCATAGTCGCGGTTGGCCTTGAAGCCGTCGAAGAAATGTTCGCAGTCGACCGCGACTTCCTTGCCGCGCGCGACCGCGGCCTTTACGGATTGCGTAACGCCTTCGAGATTGTCCTCTTCCGTGGAGCGTAAGGCGACGCGGACCTGAAAGTCCCAGCTTTTGGCGACGAAGGTGACGGCGTCGGCGGGGCTGTCGAGAAGCGCTGCGACTCCCGGATCATTCCCAACCGAGCGCCCCTGCCGGCGGGTCATGCCGAAGGCGGCGAAGCGCGCGCGCAACGCCGGCGGCTTCGCAAAAAATTCGGTGTCGAGCGGATTGGCGCCGGGATAGCCGCCCTCGATATAATCGATGCCGAGATCGTCGAGCATGGCGGCGATCTGACGCTTGTCGTCAAGCGAGAAATCAACGCCTGTCGTCTGCGCGCCGTCGCGCAGCGTCGTGTCGTAGAGAGTCAGCCTTTCCTTGACCCGTTCTTCGGCCATCAATGTGCGCTCCCGGCGGCGGGCGTCGCCAGTTCCTTGGTCATCGTGGTATTGCCGAGCCATTGGCCGGCGATCGTTGTCGTATTGCGCGTTTTGGCGACATAGCCGCGCGCGGTGAAGAAATCGCGGGCGGCGTCCGAGGCGTCGACGCTGAGCGTCGCCGTCCCGCGCGCGCCGGCGAGCTTCTCGATTGCGTCGGCAAGCGCCGATCCCACGCCCTGGCGCGCCATGTCGGGCCGCACATAGAGCATGTCGAAAATGGCGTTGTCGCGCAGCGACGCGAAACCGGCGATTTCACCATTCACCAGCGCGACGATGGTCAGTTCGCCTGCAAGCCGTACGCCGAACGCCTCCGCATCGTCAGCCTCGGACGCCCAGGCCTCGCGCTGGGCGTCGTCATAATCCTCCTCGGCGAGTTCGTCGACGCTCTCGCGAAAAAGCGCCGCGAGCGTCGCCGCGTCGGCGGGCATATAGGGGCGCAGGCCAGGCGTTGGCGACGTCGCCGCCATCAGACGACCTCGAAGGCGCGCAGCAAATGCCAGGCGATGAAGACCGCCAGCGCCAGCACGAGCAGCTTGAACGCAAGATAGAGCGCCCAATGGCGCTTGAAGGGAAGCGTCTTCTTCCAGTCGTCGTGGGACATAACTACGCTCCATCAATTTCGCGATATGCCTCAGCCGCGTCATGCCCGCGTTTGACGCGGCATCCACGTCAAGACGACTCGTGACGAGGCCGATATTACTCAACGTCTCGGCGTGGATGGCCGGGTCAAGCCCGGCCATGACGGCTGTGGTTGATGTTTCCAGCATATAGGAGAGGCGCGCGCTCACCGCTTCACCTCCCAGCTCGTGGTGCCGTCCTTATTGTCCTTCAGCGTGATGCCCATGGCGGCGAGTTCGTCGCGGATGCGGTCGGATTCGGCCCAGTTTTTTGACGCGCGGGCCGCGTTGCGCGCCGATACACGGTTGTTGATAACTTGCTTGAAATCGGTTTCAACGCCCAATGCGGCGGACATGGTATCGGGGGCTTCAGATGCGCGCATTGTCCCGAATATCGTATTAATTGCGCTTCCCTTTCCCGTGAATCCGATTAGCTGAAGCGTGCCCAACAGCTCAGGATACGATCCGCGCTTGCCCAATGAGTGCAATTCAGCGAGTAGCTGCGCGGTATTCAAGTCATCCGACAAGGCATTAACTGCCGACACCGGAGCGGCGAATTGATCGTCCGTATCCAATCCGAGCTCAAATATTCGTCCATACCACGACGAAAGCGCCTGTTCCGCCTCCTCCAGCGCCTTCACGGTCCAATCGATCGGCTGGCGATAATGCGTGCGCAGCATCGCGAGGCGCAGCACTTCGCCCGGCCATTTGCGTCCCCCGAATTTCTCCGTATGCAGCAGTTCGTGGATCGTCACGAAATTCCCGAGGCTCTTGGACATTTTCTCGCCCTCGACCTGCAGGAAGCCGTTATGCATCCAGTAATTCGCCATCACGTCGCGCCCGAAGGCGCAGCACGATTGCGCGATCTCGTTTTCGTGATGCGGGAAGACGAGGTCGATGCCGCCGCCGTGAATGTCGAAAGTTTCGCCCAAATGCGCCCAGGACATCGCCGAACATTCGATGTGCCAACCTGGACGTCCCCTGCCCCATGGCGAGTCCCAGCCTGGCTCTTCCGCCTTTGACGGCTTCCACAAAACGAAATCCATGTCGCCGCGCTTATAGGGCGCGACATCGACGCGCGCGCCGGCGATCATTTCGTCGAGCGAGCGCCGCGACAAGCGGCCATAGTTCGGCATCGACGGCACGTCGAAGAGCACATGGCCGTCGGCCGCATAAGCATGTCCTGACGCGATCAGCCGCTCGATGATCTTAATCATCTGCGCGATGTGCTCGGTCGCGCGCGGCTGCATGGTCGGCTCGAGACAGCCGAGCGCGCGCACGTCCTCTTGAAAGACCTTGTTGGTTTCTTCCGTCAATTCGCGAATGGAAATACCGCGCTCGGCGGCGCGGGCGTTGATCTTGTCGTCGACGTCGGTGATGTTGCGAACGTAAGTGACTTTTGTTTCGCCTTTGCCGCCATCCCAAACGCCCTGCTTGGCAAGATGGCGCAGCAAACGAAACAGCACGTCGAAGACGATGAGCGGCCTGGCGTTGCCGATATGAGCGTAGTCGTAGACAGTCGGCCCGCAGACATACATGCGCACATTGGCGGGATCGATCGGACGGAATTCCTCCTTCCGCCGCGTCAGTGTGTTGTAAATTTTCAGCGCAGGCGTCGACATGAATTTCCCCGCAAGGCCGCCGGCCGGGGCGTCGCTTCATGTCGTTTGGATAGACGTGACGGCTCCGGCCAGCGTGATCGCTAGCTGATAATGATCTCGCGACAAAGGGTGAACCGAAGCGTCATGGCGGCGACCATGCGCCAAAGCGCGCCGCCGCGTCAAGCGCGCGCCTGCCCGGAATCTGCTCAGGGCCCGCCTTGGCCGCGCGCGGCTTAACCGGCGTTTTACCCCTATGCGCTAGGGCTGATCCGGGGTGGTCGGGATCGCTTGGGGCTTGTTCGTCATGTCGGAATTTAAGGCGCCGAATGGTCGGCGCGCGTTTGCGTCGCTGTTCGCGGGAGTTTTGACAGTCGCTGGCTGCGCCGCGAGCGCCTGCGCCGAGACGGCGCCAAGCGCCGCTTATGTCATCTCCGACCAGGAAGGCTACGGCCTGCTGGAATGCCTCACGCACAAGGACGACTGCGGCAAGATCGTCGCCGATTCCTGGTGCGCGGCGCATGGCCATGGCGTGGCGAGAGCTTTCGGCCGCGCCGACGACGTAACCGCGTCGACCGCCGCGAGAGCGACGAGCGCTTCAGTAGAGCCCGCCGCCGTCGTCGTCGCATGCATGGATTAGCGGTTCAGATACTCTCCGCATCGCGGGACTTCGGCCTGGCCCGTCCAGGGCTGGATGGCGACAGTCGAGGTCGAGCTTTCGGGCGAGCCTTCGACGAGCTTGTCGGAGTAAACCATATAGACGAGCACATTGCGCTTGGCGTCGCAGCCGCGGACGATATGCATCCGCTTGAACAGCAGAGAGCGCCGCTCGCTGAACGCCGTATCGCCCTGGCCGAATTTCTCCTTGAATTTGATCGGCCCATATTGCCGGCAGGCGAGCGAAACCTCCGACGACTGCTCCGCGACCCCGAACATGCCCGCAACGCCGCCCTTTTCATGCGCCGTATAATAGCAGGCGACCCCATCGATGATCGGGTCGTCGATGGCATAGGTGGCGAGCTTGTCGTTCGGGGTCAGCAGCTTGAAATCGACCGATCTGCGGAAGATGAGATCCGGCCCGTTATCCGCGAACGCCGGCGCCGCGCCGAAACAAAGCATGAAAACCGTCAAAATCGGTGCAAGCAGTTTGGAACGCTTCATTTCGGCAACCTCCAAGGCGACGCCGTCGCCGATATGGGCGGAGTAGCACGGCAAGTGAAGGGCTTCGACCCTAAGCGGGGCAAAAAATTCCAAGAGGCAAGGACGGCCGGCGGCCGGCGCCGGCGCCTTGTTGCCGACATGATGCGCAGGACAATCTATGCGCCATTGCGCCGAGCGTCGCATCGGCGAGAATGGCGCGATTCGCCGCAAGGCGGCGCGCCAAGGGGCGGGCCAGACAGCGGCCGCATGAGCCGCTCGCGGCTGCTTGCGAGGGCGTAACGAGAGCCAATTATTCAATGGGGCCGGGAACATAGTCACCATTTCGACCAGACGCGCCTCTGAGCGGACCAGACTGGCGGTCGTCGCCCTTGCGGCGTTCGGCCTTTTCGCCGCTGCGCCCGCCGCCGCCGAAAGCCCCTATTGCACGGAATTGCGCGCCCAGATCGCCCGCGCCAGCGCCGGCAGCCAGGCCGGCCGATTCCAGGCCGCCGCCGCCAAGCAGCGCGGCGAATACGCGCGCGTCGCCGCGCGCGCCCGGGCGCTCGGCTGCGATCGCGGCCAATTCCTGTTTTTCGGCGATCCGCCGCCGCCTCAATGCGGGCCGATCAACGCGCAGCTCAATCAGCTCTCGGGCGCCATCGCCTCCTATGATCGGGCGGTCGCGGACGACGGCGGCCAGCGCCAGGCGCTCGCCGCCCGCTATGAGGCCGAGTGCCGCAATCCCCAGTCCATGCAGGGCCGCTTGGCGCGGCCCCGCAATTTTTTTGAAGAACTGTTCGGCGCCGGACCGTTCGAAAACCAAAGCATCGTCGAACCAGAATCCGATCAGGACCTCGAACCTTCAGACGGAAGACCGCGCGGCGGGCCGATGGCGATCTGCGTGCGCGAGTGCGACGGTGGCTTTTTCCCGCTCAGCTATTCGGCGCGAAGCGCCAATCTCGACGATCTCGCGTCGATGTGCCGGGCGCTTTGCCCCAACGCCCAGGTAAAGCTCTATACGGCGTCACAGTATAGGGGCCTCAGTTCCGCGCTTTCGATCGACGGCGAGGCCTATTCGGACCATCCCAACGCGCATAAATTCGAAAAGGTTTACGATCCGGCCTGCGGCTGCAAGCCGCCGGACCAGTCGTGGGCGGAGGCGCTTGCAGACGCCGAGCGGATCATCGCCGAACGCAACGCCAAGGATCAGGTGGTCACCGCCGAGCAGGCGGAGCAATTGTCCCGTCCGCTGCCGCCCGGCGCATCGCGCGGGCGGAAGGCGAAAGGGTCAATGAAGACGCCGGTGACGCCCGAGCCGGCGGCGGCGCAAGCGGCGCCCGCCGCGCCCGAGGGCGCAGCCGCGGCCCAAGAGACCTACCGCGAGATCATCGGCCCCGACGGGCTGAAGCGCCGCGTGCGGGTGGTCGCCCCGGCGTTGTGAGGCGGAGGCGGCGCGCGTCTGGTCCGCGCCGCTTCAGGGCATGTGCGCCTTTACCGTCTCGATCAGCTGTTTGATCGAGAACGGCTTGGCCAGAAAACCGAAATCGCCTTCGGGCAGGTTCTTGGCGAATGCCTCTTCCGCATAGCCGGAAACGAAGATGACCTTTGCCGCGACCCCGCGCTTGCGCAACTCCGCGAACATGGCGGGGCCGTCCATCTCCGGCATGACCACGTCGGAGACGATGAGATCGATCTTGCCATCGACGCGATCGACGACTTCGAGCGCCTCCATGCCCGTCGCCGCTTCGAGAACGGTGAATCCGCGCGACGTTAGGGCCCGCGATCCGATCGAGCGCACGGCGTCCTCGTCTTCGACCAGGAGCACCACGCCCTGGCCGGTGTAGTCCGTCGCGGCTTTGGGCGAATCCGATTTTTGCGAGGTCTCCTGTTCCTCGGGCAGGTAGCGCGGCAGGAAAATGCGGAATTTCGTGCCGCGTCCCACCTCGCTGTCGACGAAGAGGAAGCCGCCCGACTGCTTGACGATGCCGAAAACGGTCGACAAGCCGAGGCCCGTGCCTTTGCCGACCTCCTTCGTCGTAAAAAACGGCTCGAAGATTTTTTCTTTCACATCCGCCGGAATGCCGCTGCCCGTATCCTCGACCTCGATCAGCACATAATCCGCCGGCGGCAACGCCGCTTCGCCGATTGAGGCGCATTCGGCGGCGGCGATATTGCGGGTGCGAATCTGCACGCGCCCGCCCTTGTCCTGCATGGCGTCGCGCGCATTGACGACGAGATTGATGATCACTTGTTCGAACTGGGTGATGTCGGCCTTGACAAACCAGAGGTCGCGGCCGAGACGCAGTTCGAGTTCATTCTTCTCGCCGACGATGCGGCGCAGAAGATTTTGCACTTCGGAGAGCGCATCGCCAAGCTGCAAGACTTGCGGACGCAGCGTCTGCCGGCGCGAAAAAGCCAGCAACTGTCGCGTGAGGCCTGCGGCGCGGTTGGCGGTTTCCTTGATCTGGCGAATGTCGCGAAAGGCCGGATCGGTCGGCCGGTGGCTGGACAGCAGCAAATCCGAATAGCCGATGATCGCGGTCAGCATATTATTGAAGTCATGCGCGATGCCGCCGGCGAGCTGGCCGACCGCGTTCATCTTCTGGGACTGCGCGAACTCCTCCTGCAGCTTGCGTTGCTCGGTCGTATCGAGCGCATAGACCATCGCGCCTTTCTTGCCGGCGTCTTCAGCGGAAGATACGAAAAAGCGCGCCGAACGGGGCCCGCCGCCGGCCTCTTCCTCGAAGACGACATTTACAGGGCGCACTTCGCCCTTGCCTTCAATGGCGTCCTCGATCGCGGCGCGCAGCGCGGCACCGTCGCGTTCGCCCAATCCCGCGAGAACCGACCAGGGCGCCGCAGCCCTGCCCTGCCCCGATTTGAGGGCCTGCGGCAGCAATTTCGCGAAAGCCGCGTTCGACGTCAGCACGCGCCCCTCGCCGTCGAGCGTCGCCATCGCCATCGGCGTCGAGTTGAAAAAGCGCGCGAACCGAACCTCGGCGGCGCGCAAATTCTCTTCCGGCTGTTCGCCGGAGGCGCGGTTGAGCGCCAGGGTGCGCGAGGGGCCAGCTTCGCCGTCCTGGCCGAAAGCCACCTGGTGCAGCAGCCTGACCGGGAGCGACTTGCCGTTGCGGCATCGCAGGTCGAGGTCGATCTGCTCGGTACGCACATCTCCCGGAGAACCGGATATCGCTGCGAGAAGCGCCGCGCCATTGTCGGCTACGATGGAGGAGAGCGTCGCGCCGCCCGAGCCGACCTGGGTGAGATCATATCCCAGCCAACCGGCAAGCGTCTTGTTCATGTAAGAGACGGCGCCGTCGGGACTGGCGGAAAAGAAACCAGCCGGCGCGTGATCGAGAAAGTCGATCGCGTGCTGGAGCTCCTGGAAGACATTTTCCTGCCGCTCTCGATCGGCGGTGACGTCGGCGACAGCCCACAGGCAGAACCGGCCGCCGGTCGTCGGCGCCGGCCGGACGCGAATCCGATACCAGCCGACGCGACCCTGTCCGGAGAGCGGCGGCGACAACCGCAAATCTTCGCTGTGCGACACGCCTGCCCGCGCCGCCTGCGCCAATCTATATATCGCCTCCGAGACTTCGGGCGGCCCGGAGAACAGCCGTTCGACGAGTTGTATTCCGGATGAATCTTTCGCGTCGCACATCGCCCGATAGGCGTCGTTGACGTAAATGGTGCGCCCGTCAGCCCTTGCGACAAGAAGACCCTCGCTCGACGTGTCGGCGATGAGCTTCGTCAGATCATTGTTCGCGACGCGGCCGGAAAATTGGATCAGCCCGATGGCGTAGGCGCAAAGAAAGAAAATTCCGGCGATGCCGAAAATCGCCAGCGCGAGCACAGTAATGCGCGGCGCGAGTTCCGAAGGAGCCAAGTAATAGGCGGCGGTCGCGCCGATGAGCGCGATAACGAGGGCGAGCGTCAAGCCCACATTCGGGGGCCGCTCGCTGCGCTCGATGGCGGAGGATCCCGTCCTGTCGGTCATTTGTTAACCACCCGCGATATATAGCCTTCGCCGACCGCGACGGCCGTGCTAACGCTGCCGTCGATGTTGACCCAGCGAACGCATCGAGAATCATCCAAAACAATGGCTGCGGATGGCGACAATAGCAACGCCGGATGCAAGTTTAGGACACTGATTCGTCGCACATTAACCATTCATTAACCTTTTTTCGGCGCTTGCCAGAAAAGCTGTTAATTTGGCATGGTTCACGCGCGTTCGAACCAGAGACCAGCCCTTCATGCCCGATAAATTCACTCAGCTACTGCCGGCGCTTGGAGCGCTTGTTGCGTTCCTCGTCGCAGCGGTGCTCGTGCTTTATATTTTCCGTCTGTTGTTCGGACGTCGCATCCGCGCGCCTGGAGGCCGCAATCGCGCGCGCCGCCTGGATATTGTCGACGCCTTTGATCTGGACCACGAGCGCCAGCTCGTTATTGTGCGGCGCGACAATGTCGAACATCTGCTTCTGATCGGGGGGCCCAACGACGTTCTGGTCGAGGGGACGATCAACCGGCTCGAGGGCGCGGTCGCCCGACCGCCAGAGCAGCGCGCAGGGCCGTCTGCCGCAAACTGGCCGGCTGAACCCTCGGCTCCTCCCAGAGAGCTGGAATCGCCGTTGCCGTCGCCGGCCGCAGCCGCAGCCGTCAATCTGCCGCCGGACCTTTTCGCGCCGGCGCCAAGAAAACCGACAGCGCCGCCGCCACCGCCGCCAGGTCCAAGGATTTCGAGCCCGGCCGCCCCGCCCGCGCGGCCGCCCGCGCGTTCCCCGACTCCGCCCTTCTTGGCGCGCGCTCAGCAGCGCCTGTCGTCGCGCCCGAAGGAGCCGGCTGCGCCGCCCGAAGCGGCGGCTCCGCCGCCAGCTGCAGCCGCGCCGCCGCCGGCTTCGGTCGCTCCCAAACCTGCTGAGCCCTCGATGGCTCCGAGGCCTGCAGCGCCATCGCCGCCGCCGCCCCCGCCGCCGGGCGCCGCGAGACCTCCAGCGCCCCCGCCCGCGCCGCCACCAAAACCTGCGCCGCCGCCGGCTCAGCCGCCAGCCGCCGCGAGACCTCCGGCGCCGCCGCCCGCGCCGCCTCCGCCAAAGCCTGCGCCTCCGCCCGGCGCTCCGCCCGAGGTCGACCCGCTCGACTCGCTTGAAGCCGAGATGGCGCGTCTGCTCGGCCGCCCCGACGACAAACAATAAAAAAAGGCGTCGCGACGAGCGACGCCTCTTAACTTCTCGACCGAATTGCGTTTCTTGCCGAGTTTTTTGCTCAGTCGTCGCGATAGACTTTTTCGCGCCGTTCGTGACGCTCCTGCGCCTCGATCGACAGCGTCGCGATCGGACGCGCGTCGAGCCGCTTGAGAGAGATCGGCTCGCCCGTCTCCTCGCAATATCCATAACTGCCGTCGTCGAGGCGCGTCAGCGCCGCGTCGATTTTCGCAATGAGCTTGCGCTGCCGATCGCGCGCTCGAAGTTCGATGGCGCGATCGGTTTCGGACGATGCGCGGTCCGCCAAGTCGGGATGATTTTCATTTTCGTTCTGCAGCGCCGCGAGCGTTTCCCGGCTTTCGTGCAGTATGTCTTCCTTCCAACCCAGCAGTTTGCGACGGAAATATTCGCGCTGCCGATCGCACATAAAGGGTTCGTCTTCGGAAGGCTGATAAGTTTCTTCCAGATCCACCGCCATCTCGCGAATCCTTAATTGGCCTATAGGCGACGCCTATATAGACGCGACCGGCGCCACTTACAATCATTCCCCGCGCCGCCGTTCACTCCATCGCTTTGCGCAAATTTTCGTCGACTTTGTCCAGAAAACCGGTCGTCGACAGCCATTTCTGGTTGCAGCCGACAAGCAGCGCCAGATCCTTGGTCATGAAACCCGACTCGACCGTCGCGACGCACACTTCCTCAAGCGTGCGCGCGAACCGCGTGAGGTCTTCGTTGCTGTCGAGCTTGCTGCGATGCGCGAGCGCGCGCGTCCAGGCGAAAATCGAAGCAATGGAGTTGGTCGAGGTCTCGTGCCCCTTCTGATATTCGCGGTAGTGGCGCGTCACCGTGCCATGCGCGGCTTCGGCCTCGACGGTCTTGCCGTCGGGCGTCATCAGCACGCTCGTCATCAGGCCGAGCGATCCGAAGCCCTGCGCCACCGTGTCGGACTGCACGTCGCCGTCGTAATTCTTGCAGGCCCAGATATAGCCGCCTGACCATTTGAGCGCGGAAGCGACCATATCGTCGATCAGGCGATGTTCGTAAGTGAGGCCGAGCGCCTCGAACTTCGACTTGAACTCGGCGTCGTAAATCGCCTGGAACAAATCCTTGAAGCGGCCGTCATAGGCCTTGAGGATCGTGTTCTTGGTCGAGAGATACACTGGATAGTTGCGCGTGAGCCCATAGTTGAACGTCGCGCGCGCGAATTCGCTGATCGACTCGTCGAGGTTATACATCGCCAGCGCGACGCCTGAGCCGGGAAAGCTGAAGACTTCCTTCTCGATCACCGCGCCGTCGGCGCCTTCGAATCTGATGGTCAGACGGCCCTTGCCGGGCACTTTGAAATCCGTCGCCTTATATTGATCGCCGAAAGCGTGACGGCCGACGATGATCGGCTGCGTCCAGCCCGGCACCAGTCGCGGCACGTTCCTGCAGATGATCGGCTCGCGGAAGATGACGCCGCCGAGGATATTGCGGATCGTGCCGTTCGGCGACTTCCACATTTCCTTGAGATTGAATTCCTTCACCCGCGCTTCGTCGGGCGTGATCGTCGCGCATTTGACTCCGACGCCATGTTCCTTGATCGCGTAGGCGGCGTCGACCGTCACCTGATCATTGGTGGCGTCGCGATTTTCAATCGAGAGATCGTAACGGATGAGATCGATGTCGAGATAGGGTCGAATGAGCTTCTCTTTGATCGCGGCCCAGATGATGCGGGTCATTTCGTCGCCGTCGAGTTCGACGACAGGATTTGCAACCTTGATCTTCCGCATGCGCCCGCTCCTCTCTTGCCGCGCGCCTTATAGCGTCGGCTTAAGGCTTTGGATAGCAATCGGCAGGCCTTCGGCCGAGCTTCGCGGCGCCCTTCCCCAGAGGCGCGTTCCGCCCTAATTTGCCGTCGTTTTATCGCAAGGAGGCGAGTTGGTCGGGGCGGGAACGGATCGAAGCAAAACGGCGCTTTCAGGCGGGCCCGCGGTGGTGCTGGTGCGGCCGCAGCTCGCCGTCAATATCGGCATGTGCGCGCGCGCCATGGCCAATTTCGGCCTCTCCGACCTGCGACTCGTGTCGCCGCGCGAAGGCTGGCCGCGCACCGGCGCCTATCGCAAGGGCGCCTATGCGGCGGCGGCAGGCGCCGTGCATCTCCTCGAAAGCGCGAAACTCTATGAGAGCGTGCGCGAGGCGATCGAAGACTTGTCCTTCGTCTATGCCGCGACGGCGCGCGGACGCGGGCAGATGAAGCCGGTGCTCACGCCTGCGCAGGCGATGCCGGATATGGCGGCGCGCTTCGCGGCGGGCGAGAAGCATGGCGTGCTGTTTGGCCCAGAGCGCACCGGCCTCGACAATGACGATGTGGCGCTCGCCGACGCCATCCTCACCTTTCCGGTCAATCCCGCCTATGCCTCGCTCAATCTCGCGCAGGCGGTGCTGCTCACCGGCTATGAATGGTTTCGCGCCGCGCATGGCGACGCCATTCCCTTCGACGTCGAAGAACGCTCGCCGCCGGCGACGCGCGAAATGACGCTCGCCTTTTTCGATTTTCTTGAAGGCGAACTCGACAAGCGCGGTTTTTTTCGTCCGCTGACCAAGAAGCCGGTGATGTCGCGTAATCTCCGCAACATGTTCCACCGCATGGGGCTCACCGAGCAGGACGTGCGCACGCTCTGGGGCGTCGTCGTGCGGCTGGTGGAGGGGCCAAGGCGGGAGCCGAAGAAGACGAGCCGGAGGAAGGAGGCGGAAGGCGCATTGAACGAAAAAACCGGACCGACGCCCCCCGGCGCGGCGAGCGGATAACGCCCGCCGCTCTCGCTCTCAGTCTTCTCCCATCATTCGATATCCCACGCCCGGCTCCGTCAAAATCAACCGCGGGGCCGCGGAGTCTGTTTCGATCTTCGCGCGAAGCTGTCCGATGAACACCCTGAGATAGGGCGTATCTTCGACATGCGCCGGTCCCCACACCTTGTTTAGAATCTGGCGGTGCGTCATGACCCGTCCGGGATGCGAGGCCAAAAGCGCCAGCAGGTCGAATTCTTTGGGCGTCAGTTTGATCGTCGCGCCGGCGACCGTCACGCGCCGGGTTCGCAGGTCGATTGCGAGTTCGCCAAGAACAATCTGCTCGACCGGGGCTTCGCTGGCTCCGCGCGCCCGCAAACAGACGCGGATGCGGGCGAGCAATTCTCTTATGCCGAACGGCTTCTCCACATAATCATTCGCGCCGAGATCAAGCGCGGCGACCTTTTCCGTCTCGCGTTCACGAGCCGAAAGCACGATGATCGGCGTCTCGCATCGCTCCCGCACCGCGCCGATGACGAGTTTGCCGTCGATGTCGGGCAGGCCGAGGTCGAGAACAATCACCGCGGGATCATGCGCTTCGACAAGGCGAATCGCCTCTTGCCCCGTTTCAGCCTGCTCGACTTCATAGCCGGCGGCCGATAGCGAATGGCGCAGAAAGCGCTGGATCTGCGGCTCATCATCGACGACAAGGACAAGCGGCCGGTCGATCATGTGCTCGGCTCCGCGCCAGCCGGCAGAATGACGCGAACGCGCGTTCCATGATCATCGATTACGGGACTCTCCGCGAGAATTTTCCCTCCAAGAGCTGTCACCACGCCGCGGCAAATCGCGAGACCGAGCCCCCCGCCGGCGAACTGAACCCGGTCGCCGCGAAAGAATTTTTCAAAAATCTGATCGATATCTTTCATGGGAATCCCGCAGCCCTCGTCGAGGACGGCGAACTCAACAGTTTCTCGGCCCGCAGAAACAGTGACGCTAACGGGCCGGTCCGCCGGCGAATATTTCACCGCATTGTCGATGAGATTGAACAGGACTTGTTCAAGGAGCGCCGCGTCCGCATAAATGGGGGCGGCGGCCGTCCCGGCGTCGAGTAGAATGGTCGCGCCGATAAAAGATTTCCGCGCGCGTTTTACTGCTGCCGCAGCGACGTCAACGGCGTCGACCCATTCGCGTCTGATGTCGAGCCCGGCTTCGAGCCGGGTCATCGCCAAAAGATTGGCGACAAAGCGCGAAAGCCGTTCCGTTTCTTCTTCAATTGCGAGCAGCAAGTCGCTGCGCGCTTCCGACGGCATTTTGTCCCCAAATTCGCGCAGGCTGGTGACTGAGCCCAGAATGGTGGAGAGCGGCGTGCGCAAATCATGCGAGATCGACGAAAGGAGCGCGGAGCGGACGCGTTCCTGTTCCGCCACGGCGCGAGCGTCTTCGGCGTCTCGCGCGAAGGCGACGCGTTCGATGGCGAGTTCAGTCTGTCTCATCATCGCCTCGACCGCCTGCTCGCGTTCGGCAGATCCAGTTTCGGAGAAGATGACGCCGTAGACTGCGACAATCTTGTCCCAGCCCCGGAGAGGAAGGAAGGAAAAGCGACTGCCGGACCAGCCGGCGGCTGTCGCCGCCTGCGGCTGGCCTCGGCGAAAGGCCCGATCGGCCGCAATGAGATCGGCCGGGGACAGATTCGCTTCAGCGACGACCTGCAGCCGTCCTCCGTCAGGCCTGAGCATGACGGCCTCGCCGCCGGCGGCGCGAGAGAGATGGCGCATGGCGAGCGATTCGATCTCGTCGATGCGCATCGCGCCGGATAAATCGGCTGCAAAGTCGGAAAGTATCTCGAGAACGTCGGCGCGATTGCGGGCGGCGTCAGCTTCTTCGCGCATGCGCCCGGCGAGCACGCCGGTAACCGCGGCGACGAGAAGAAAGATGCCGAGAGCCAACGCGTCTTCCGGCCGCGCGACCGAAAGCGTGTGCCGCGGCTCGACGAAGAGGAAGTTATAGCCGACGAACGCCAACACCGCGGCAAGCAGGCCTGCCCAGAAGCCATATCGAATGGCGCTGACGAGCACCGGCGCAAGGAAAACAAGCGGCAAACTGGCGCTCGGCAGCCGGTCGTCCAGCAATAGGCACAACAGCGCCGCCGCCACGACGAAGAGCGTCGCTCCGGCAAGGCCGGCCGGCGTCGGCGAGGCGCGCCAGCCCGTCCGACGGGATATCGCAGCGGCGGATCTGGGAGAATCCATGCCCAGGAGGTGAGCCGGCGCGAGCCCTTTGTCTACGGTCTTTATGGAATCCTTACGCTGAGCCTCGGAAAGCCGTCTCGTTTCTTTATGCGCGCGGCCCAAAACTCCCGCTCCGTGACGCTGCTTTACGGCAAAACGGAATCTTCTATGGACGCTGCAATTCAGACTTTTGAGCATCGGCCCGCGAATTTGGCCGCCCGGGCGGGCTTCTGGACCCTCGCGCTCGGCTCGATCGGCGTCGTCTACGGCGACATCGGCACGTCTCCGCTCTATGCCTTCCGAGAGGCGATGCTCGCCGCTTCGCAAGGACAGGGAGGCGTGAATTCCGCCAATGTGCTGGGCGTCCTCTCCCTTATCCTGTGGGCGCTGACGATCGTCGTCACGCTAAAATATGTGATTGTCCTGCTCCGCGCCGACAATCAGGGCGAGGGCGGCACGCTGACGCTGCTCACGCTGGCGCAGCAATCGCTGGGACGCGCCGTTCCCGCCATCACCCTGCTCGGCGCGCTCGGCGCGGCGCTGTTCTTCGGCGATGCGCTGATTACCCCCGCGATTTCGGTGCTCTCGGCCGTCGAGGGGCTCAAGCTCGTGACAAGCTGGTTCGACCCCTATGTCGCGCCGATCGCGGTCGGGATCATCGTGGCGCTGTTTCTTTTCCAGCGACGCGGCACGGCCTCGGTCGCGAGCTGGTTCGGCCCGATCACGCTGGTCTGGTTTATCGTACTGGCGCTCGGCGGCGCGACGCAGATCGCGCGCAATCTCCGGGTTCTCGAAGCGGCGAACCCCTTTCACGCCGTTAGCTTCCTCTTGCGCCATGGGGAAATCGGGCTGTTCACGCTCGGGGCCGTCTTTCTGGCGGTCACCGGTGCGGAGGCGCTCTATGCCGATCTCGGCCACTTCGGACGCAAACCAATCCGATTTGCCTGGCTTTGCGTCGCCCTGCCCGCGCTTGCGCTGAACTACGTCGGCCAGGGCGCTCTGGTGCTCGTCAAGCCCGAGACGATCAAGGACTCGTTCTTCCTGCTCTATCCTGCCTGGGCGCTGCCGCTCATCGTCGTTCTCGCCACGCTCGCGACGATCATCGCCAGCCAGGCGGTGATCACCGGCTCCTATTCGCTGACGGCGCAGGCGATCCGGTTGCATCTTCTGCCGCGCATGCGCAGTCGGCACACGTCAGAAGAACAGTCTGGTCAAATCTACATGCCCACGGTCAACACGCTGCTGCTCCTCGGCGTGCTCGCGCTCGTCTTGTTCTTCGGCTCGTCCAGCCGGCTCGCCAGCGCCTATGGCATCGCCGTGACCGGCACGATGGTCGTGACGACTGTGCTCGCAATGGTCGTGGTGCGCCGCCACTGGGGTTGGCCACTCTGGGCGACGACGGCGCTTATGACGCCGTTTCTCGCGATCGACCTCGTTTTTCTCGGAGCCAATCTCATGAAGCTCTTGGAAGGCGGCTTTGTGCCGCTGCTCATCGCCGGAGCCATGTTGCTCCTCATGCGCGCGTGGATGCGCGGGACCAATCTCCTCGAAGAAAAGGCGCAGCAGTCGGACGTTCCGCTGCGTTCCATTCTCGAAAACCTGGAGAGGAAGCCGCCGACGCTTGTGCCCGGAACGGGAGTCTATCTCACGACTCAGCCGCAGCTCGCGCCGGTCGCTTTGCTGCATATGCTGAAGCACTTTAAGGCGCTGCATGAACACAATGTGATTCTGATGATCGTCACCGCCGACGTGCCGCGCGTGCCGGACGGTGAGCGGATCGAAATGTTCGAAATCAACAGCCTCTTCCGCCAGGTGACGATGAGCTTCGGTTATATGGAGGAGCCCAATGTTCCTTATGGGCTTGGCCTGTGCCGGAAGCTTGGATGGAAGTTCGACATCATGTCGACCTCATTCCTGCTCTCGCGACGCGCGCTGAAGCCGGCGGCGAGCAGCGCCATGCCGCGTTGGCAACGCAACCTTTTCATCTTCCTCTCGCGCAACGCCACAAACGCCAGCGACTACTTCCATATTCCGGCGGGACGCGTGGTAGAAATTGGCGCGCAGGTGAATCTTTGATTCAATTCGCGCGAGGAGCCGCGCAACGTCAATGAAATGATCGCTTTTCCTCTCGCGCTGCGGATGGTGACGGCGCCGTCGCGAGCGGGCCCGCCTGGTGATGCACGAGGCGCCATCGCCCATCGATCAGGCGGAACCAGTTGGTCGCGATTAGCAGGCCGCCGCCGACTTCCTCGACGCAGAAGACGCGACCGTCGGCGCCGTCGATGAGCGTCTGAGCATCCCGCGCCGTCACCGCCTCCTGCAGCGGATTAAGGAAAATGTCGCGGTAGGAGGCAAGCACCGGCGTGCGCCCGACGAGCGCCGGCCAGCTGGGGTGAACGCAGGAGACGGCCTCCTCCGCCCAAAGATCATTCATCGCGCCAAGGTCGCGCGCGGCGAAAGCGCGGTAATAGGCGGCGTTGGCGTCGATCAGCGCGGCTTCGTCCATTGATTGACACTGCTGGATTCGCTCGGGCATGGCAAATGCTCGGGCATCGCAAATGCAAGAATGCGCCCAAGGAGCGCCCAAAGAGATTCGCCGATGGATGCGCTGACCTGGTTCGGGCTCTTCGCGGTGAGCGCGATGCTGCTTTCCTATGCGCTGGAGGAACGAAGCCACTGGTTCGTTCTGTGCATCGCCATCGCCTGCGCGCTTGGGTCGGTCTACGGGTTCCTGCAAGGCGCCTGGCCCTTCGGCTTCGTCGAGGCGGTCTGGGCCGCGGTCGCGCTCGGGCGATGGCTGACGCGCAGAAGAGTCTCGCAAGAACTTGACGAAGCGCATAAGTAGATTGTCGACGATGTCACAAAAGGCGCGATGTGTGATATTCGCGCAATTCCCGCCGGCCTTGAACCGGACGCAGGAGCCGACCCATGTTCATTCAGACTGAATCCACCCCAAACCCAGCGACGCTCAAGTTCCTTCCGGGCCAGGACGTGCTCGGCCAGGGCGCGATGGAATTCCGCTCGGCCGACGACGCCGCAAATGCGCCGCTCGCTCAGGCGCTGCTGTCGATCGAGGGCGTCGAAGCGGTGATGTATGGCGCCGACTTCGTTTCGGTGACGAAGAACGAAACCGACTGGCCGCATCTGAAGCCGGTCGTTCTCGGCGCGATCATGGAGCATTTCGCCTCGGGCGCGCCGCTGTTGATTGAAGGGGCCGCGCCGGCGCAGTCCGGCGGCGAGTTCTATGATCCAGCCGACGCGGAGACGGTCGCCACGATCAAGGAGCTGATCGAAACGCGGGTGCGGCCGGCGGTCGCCGGCGACGGCGGCGACATTGTCTTCAAGGGTTTTAGGGACGGCGTCGTCTATCTGGCGATGAAAGGCGCCTGCTCGGGATGCCCGTCATCCACGGCGACCTTGCGGAATGGCATCGAGAATCTGCTGAAGCATTTCCTGCCGCAGGTGAAGGCGGTGGAGCCGGCGTAAGGGGACACATTGATGACGGGTTTCGAACGTTACATTGATCGCGTCTCGAAAACCGTCATAATCTGAGAATCATGCGAATCCTTGCGATCGACACCGCTCTGCCAGCCGTCTCCGCCTGTGTGCTGGACCAGGACGCGGCGGCGCCGATCGCCGCCGAATCAATCGAGATGGAGCGCGGCCACGCCGAGGCGCTGCTGCCGCTGATCAGTCGAGTGATGGGCAAGGTCGAGGGTGGCTTCAGCTCGCTTAATCGGGTCGCCGTGACGGTGGGCCCGGGCTCGTTCACCGGCATTCGCATCGGCCTTGCCGCCGGCCAGGCGATCGCGCTCGCCTGCAAGGCCGAGATCGTCGGCGTCTCGACGCTGGCCGCCCTTGCGGCGCCGCTGATTCTCGATCCTTTCGACGGCGTCGTCGCAGCGGCGATCGATGCGCGCCATGGCAAAGTCTATATCGCCGCCTTCGGCCCTGCCGGACGTCCGCTGCTCTCGCCGCGCCGCGCCGGCGCGCATGAAGCGCTGCGCGCGCTCGGGTCGGGCCCGCTGCTGCTCATCGGCTCCGGCGCGCCGCTCCTTGCCAAGGAGGCGCGCGCCCGGGGGGTTGCAGTCAAAATCGCCAGCGAGCAGGCCGCGCCCGACATCGCCTTCGTCGCCCGCCTGGGACTCGCCGCGCAGCCGGACGCCGCGCCCGCGCGGCCGCTTTATCTCAAAGAGCCTTACGTCGCGGCGCCTGACGCGGCGATAGGCGCCGAGATTCTGCATGATGCGGCCGGCGCCAGCGTCGCCGTCCCGGCGCAGGCGTGAATTTGCGCCATGACGCTACTTTCATCCTTCTTCGCCAAGCCGACATTCATAATAGAGCCTATCGGGTCTGAGCGCGCTGAAGACTGCGAACGCCTGCACGGCGCATCTTTCGCGTTCGGCTGGTCGAAAATCGACTTTGAGAATTATCTGGCCGACGCCCATATCGTCGCCGACGGCGCGGTCGCGGAGAACCGCAAAGGCGAACTCGGGGGCTTCGTCCTGTCCCGTTTGACGCCGCCCGACGCCGAAATCCTCACTTTCGCCGTCGACCCCGCGTATCGCGGCGCCGGATTGGGGCGGCGCATTCTCGAAAAACATCTGGAGAATCTCGAGCGCAGCGGCGCCCGGCTGGTTTTTCTGGAGGTGGCGGACGACAACGAGCCTGCGCTGAGACTTTACGCCAGGGAAGGCTTCAAAGAGATCGGGAGGCGCGAGAATTACTATCAGCGCGTCAGCGGCGAACGCCGCGCGGCGATCAATCTGCGGCTGGAGATTTGAGCAATTTAAGGCTTGCATATGGGCGGGAGAAAACTAAACTAATTGGACTTAGTCCATCCGAGACGCTCATGCGCATTGTGAATATTCACGAAGCCAAGACCCAATTGTCCAAATTGGTCGATCTCGCTTCGAAGGGAGAGCCTTTCATCATCGCCAAGGCTGGCAAGCCTCTGGTGAAGGTGGCGCCGCTCGAAGCCCCGCCGAAACGAAAAATCCGGCGTCTCGGATTCATGGAAGGGCAAGGCCTCATTCCAGAGGATTTTGATCGCATGGACGAAGCCGAGATCGAACGACTTTTCGAGGGCGAAGAGTGAAGCTGCTGCTCGACACTCATCTTGTCCTGTGGGCCGCCATTGCTCCATCTCGTCTGTCGGCAAGAGCGAAAGCGATCCTTGACCATGACGATAACGAACTCATCTACAGCGTCGCCAGCCTGTGGGAAATCGTGATCAAACGCGCCCTCAAGCGCACGGATTTCCAAGTCGATCCGCATGGACTACGCGGCGGTCTGCTGGACAATGGCTACCAGGAACTGCCTGTGCTTGCGGAGCACGCGCTCGCCACTGGCGCCCTGCCGCCCATTCATAAGGACCCATTCGACCGTCTGCTTATTGCGCAGGCGGTCGTTGAGGGGTTGACGTTGCTGACGGCGGATGCGCTCCTCACGCGCTACGACGGGCCGGTTCAGAAAATTTAGGAACAGGCTCTGATTCCCTGTCGCGCCAGACGCGCTTGCGCGCAAAATGTCGTATAATGCGTTCGTCGCCCGCCCCACGAATTGAGTCGAGGCGAGCCGGCGAGCAGGAGCCATAAAGATCACGACGGAAGTTTTAGAGGCGGTTGAGACGCCCCCCGGCCCATTCAAGGAGGAGCCGGCGCCAACGCCCAAAGTGCTGGTCAAGTCATATGGCTGCCAGATGAACGTCTATGACGCGACGCGCATGGCGGATCTGCTCGGCCGAGAAGGCTACGCCGAGACCCAGAGCGAAGAAGACGCCGATCTCGTCATCCTGAACACATGCCATATTCGCGAAAAGGCCGCGGAAAAAATCTATTCCGAACTCGGCAAGCTGGCGATCGCCAAACGCGAATTGAACGCGCGCGGCCGCGACATGAAAATTGTCGTCGCCGGCTGCGTCGCGCAGGCCGAGGGCGAAGAAGTGCTCAAGCGCCAGCGCGCGGTCGATCTCGTCGTCGGCCCGCAGAGCTACCACCGCCTGCCGGAACTGCTGCGCCGAGCGGAGAGCGGCGCGCGCGTCGCCGATACGGATTTCGCCGTCGAGGACAAGTTTCGCGCCCTGCCCGCCCCGAGCCGCGCCCAGATCCGCGCCCGCGGCGTTTCGGCCTTCGTCACCGTGCAGGAAGGATGCGATAAATTCTGCTCCTTCTGCGTGGTGCCCTATACGCGCGGCGCCGAATCCTCACGTCCCGTCGCCGAGATCGTCGCCGAAACAAGGCGCCTCGTCGACGCCGGCGTCTGCGAGGTCACGCTGATCGGCCAGAACGTCAACGCCTATCGCGGCCCAGACGCACAGGGACGCGAAACGACGCTCGCGCAGATTCTCGAACTTCTGGCGCGGATCGAAGGGCTGACGCGTCTGCGCTACACGACAAGTCATCCGGTCGACATGGGGCAGGCGTTGATTGACGCGCATGCCGCGATTCCAAAGCTCATGCCCTATGTGCATCTACCGGTTCAGTCGGGGTCGGATCGCATTTTGAAGGCGATGAACCGCAGGCATGACGCGCAAGCATATCTCTCGATCGCCGAAAGCCTTCGAAAGGCGCGGCCGGATGTCGCCCTGTCGTCCGATTTCATCGTCGGCTTTCCCGGCGAAACCGACGCCGATTTCGAGGCGACGATGGCGCTCGTGCGCGCCGTGGGCTTCGCGTCGAGCTTTTCGTTCAAATATTCGGCCCGTCCCGGCACGCCGGCCGCCGATCGCCCGGATCAGATCGAGGAGCATGTGAAAAGCGAACGCCTCGCTGCGCTGCAAGCGCTGCTCGACGAGCAGCGGCGCGCCTTCAACGACGCGACGGTCGGCCGGAAAGTCGATGTGCTGTTTGAAAAGCCCGGCCGTCACGAGGGGCAGATCGCCGGCAAGAGTCCCTATATGCAGGCTGTGCACGCCGAAGGTTCGATCGAGCATATTGGCCGCGAGGTCAGTGTGGAAATCGTCGCGGCGGGTTCGAATTCCCTATCGGCGCGGCTCATGAGCGAGGAGGCGAAAGCTTGACGACAATCGACGACCCGTTGCTTTCCGCACGGGGACCGGAGGCGAGCGAGCCCGAAGCGGAAATCACGCTCGCCTTTGAAAACAACCGTCACGCTTCTCTCGTTTTCGGACTTTACGATCAAAATCTCGCCAGGATCGAACGGCGCCTGCGCGTCGCCTCCTTTGCCAATGGCAATCACGTCACGCTCAAAGGCAGGGCCGAGTCCTGCGAACATGCGCGCCGCGTGCTCGAGGCGCTTTACGAGCGCGTGGCGTTGGGTCAGACGATCACGCTCGGCGACGTCGACGGCGCCATCGAAGAGACGGCGCGTCAGCGTAGCCTGTTTCCCGATGCCGAGCCGACGCGCGGCGCCTTCGAACAGATTCTGACCCGCAAGCGCGGATCAGTGCGCGCCCGCAACGCCGCGCAGGATCAATATTTGCGCGCGCTCAAGCGCTATGAGCTGGTTTTTGCCGAAGGTCCGGCGGGGACGGGCAAGACTTGGCTCGCGGTCGGCCACGCCGTTCAGCTGATGGAGCAAGGCGTGGTCGAACGGCTGATTTTGTCGCGACCTGCGGTGGAGGCCGGCGAACGTCTCGGCTTTTTGCCTGGCGACATGCGCGACAAGGTCGATCCCTATCTGCGCCCGATCTATGACGCACTCCATGATTTCATGGATGCTCGAATGATCGAGCGCGGCATGCAAACCGGCCTCATCGAAGTCGCGCCGCTCGCCTTCATGCGCGGCCGCACGCTGACGCGAAGCTGCATTTTGCTCGATGAGGCGCAGAACGCCAGTTCGATGCAGATGAAAATGTTTCTCACCCGACTGGGCGAAGGCTCACGCATGATCGTGACCGGCGACCCGTCGCAGACCGACCTGCCGCCCGGACAAAAGTCCGGCCTCTCGGAAGCGGTCACGCTGCTCGCCGATCTCGACGTCGTCGGCCGCGTGCGGTTTTCGGAAGGCGACGTCGTGCGTCATGATCTCGTGCGACAAATCGTCGGCGCCTATGAGCGCGCCGCGCGCGCCAGCAAGCAGCCGCGCGGAGAGGTCTGACCGTGGACATCGACGTTAACGTCGCTGCGCCCGCTTGGCGGGGGGTCGCCGATCTGGAGGATTTGGCGAAAGAATGCGTTCGTCAGAGTCTCGCAGCAAGCGGCGCCGCTCTTGCATCGGACTGTGAAGTCAGCGTCACATTTTGCGACGACAAAGCGATCCGCGCGCTGAACGTCGAGTGGCGCGGCAAGGACCAGCCGACGAATGTCCTGTCTTTTCCGACGCCTGGGGCGATCGAGCGCAAGCCTCTCCTTGGCGACGTGATCATCGCCTATGAAACCGTCTCCCGGGAGGCGAAGGAGCAGGGCAAGGCTTTGCGCGCCCATGCGGCCCATATGGTCTCGCATGGATTTCTGCATCTGATCGGATATGATCACGAAACCGCCGCCGAGGCCGAGCGGATGGAGGCGCTGGAGCGCAAGATCGCGACGGCGCTTGGATTTCCCGATCCCTATGCAGACGATGCAGAGGGGCCGGCCGGCGGGCGGAGCGAATTGAACTAAGCGCATGTCGACGCGATACGATAACGCCGACGACCCTCTTCCATTACGACGCGCCGGCGACGCGCCGCGCCCGAGCCTCTTTGACAGGCTGCGCGGCTTTCTTGGTCTTGCGCCCTTCTCGGTGCGAGAGGACATTGAGGACAGGCTGGAAGAGTCGCAGGGCGACGTGACTCCGCATGAGCGCGCGCTCTTGAAAAACGTGCTCGGCCTGCACGACATGCGCGTCGACGACGCGATGATCCCCCGCGCCGACATCATCGCGATTTCGCTCGATGCGCGGTTGCGCGACGCGCTGGAGCTGTTTCGTACCGCCGGTCATTCGCGGCTGCCGGCCTATGCCGATACGCTCGACGACCCGCGAGGGATGATCCACATCCGCGACTTCGTCATGCACATCGCGCGTTGCGCGGATCGGCGCGAGGGCGCCGAGACGACCGAACCGAAAAAGATCGACTTCGACACGCCCTTGTCGCAGGCGAATTTGTTGAAGCCGGTGCTCTTCGTGCCACGTTCGATGCCGGCGCTCGATCTATTGATCCGCATGCAGGCGACGCGCACCCATCTCGCACTGGTCATCGACGAATATGGCGGCACCGACGGCCTCGTCACCATCGAGGACATCATGGAGATGATCGTCGGCGACATCGAGGACGAACATGACGTCGTCGACGAATCGGGTTTCGTCGAATTGGAGAACGGCGACTTCATCATCGACGGGCGCGCCGATCTCGACGAAGTGACGGCGCGGCTCGGAGTCGACTTCAGATTAGAAGACACGCCGGCCGAAGTGACCACGCTCGGCGGTCTCGTCGCCTGGCTCGCCGGCCGCGTGCCGATGCGCGGCGAAATCATCGCGACGCCTGTCGAGGCGTATGAATTCGAGATCGTCGACGCCGACCCGCGGCGCGTGGGCAAGCTGCGCGTGCGCCGGCGCGTCTGACCCCGCCATTGCAATAAGAGTGTCACATTCGACCGGCAGGCGTCTCCCATGCTGTTGCGCTCGAAAGGAATGCCCTTGCAGCTGATTGAGGACTTTTACGACGAGGCCGCTTGCCTCGAGTTGCGCAAAAGAATTCTCGCCACGCCTTTTGTGGGCGGCGCCGCGACGGCGACCGGAATGGCGGCGAGCGCCAAGAACAATTTGCAAATGGATCACACTAAGGGGCCCGCGATTCTTAACGAAATCGCGCAGCGGTTGATGAGCGACGAGCGCGTCGACTTTTACGCCATTCCCAAGCGCATCGCCGCCATGCAGGTGAACCGCTATGACGAGGGCATGTATTACGGCAATCATTCCGACGCGCCGATCATGAACGGCTTCCGCTGCGATCTGTCCTTTACGCTGTTTCTAGAAGACCAGGCGAATTACGATGGCGGAGAACTGGTGCTCGAACAAGAGAATGGCCTGTTGAAATTAAAGCCGAAGATCGGCAGCGTCTTTATCTATTCGACCGGTCTCATTCACCGCGTGGAAAAAATCACCCGCGGCAGCCGCCTGGCCTGCGTCGGCTGGATCGAAAGCCGCGTCCGCGATGAAATGAAGCGCAAAATTCTACGCGATCTGAATTTCGCGCATCGAAGCTATTTGCAGCGGCATGGGCGCGACGACATCGGCGATCTGCTTGTTAAGAATTCCGGCGACCTGATGCGCATGTGGTGCGAGTGAGCCGTAGGCGTTCGCGGCGAACGGCGAAGGGCTAGCGCCGCCTTGAAACTCTTTAGAATCGCTCAGCCGATTCGGAAGGGACAACGTCCAGAGATGGCGCAGATTGCCGAGATCGCCGCCGCGGACGCGCCGGCGCCAACGCTGCCGCAACGTATCATTCTCGCCCGCGGCTGGACGCGGCGGGCGATCGCCTTCTTTGCTGGCGCGACGGGCGCGCTGGCGCTGGCGCCTTTCGACGTCATACCGGCCATGTTCGTCCCGCTGACCGTCGCCGTATGGCTGATCGACGGCGCGGCGGATGACAACGTATTAAAGCGCCTGGCGCTCGCGCCGATTGTGTCTGCCGCCGGCGCCGGCTGGTGGCTCGGCTTCGGCTATTTCGTTGCAGGCCTCTGGTGGATGGGAGCCGCGATGCTCGTGGAGGCCGACCAATTCGCCTGGGCCCTGCCCCTCGCCGTCTTCGGACTCCCCGCCGTCCTCGCGCTCTTTCCGGCCGCCGGCTTCGCTGCGGCGCGTCTCCTGTGGTCGCGCAGCGGCTTGCGCGTCTTCGCGCTCGCGGCGGGGCTCGGCGCGGCCGAGTGGCTGCGCGGTCATCTGTTCACGGGCTTTCCCTGGAACAATTTCGGCATGGCGCTCGCCGGCGCCGGACCGCTGGCGCAAACCGCCTCGCTCGTCGGCCTCCACGGGCTCGACATCATCGCCATCGTGATTTTCGCCGTTCCCGCGACGCTCATCGATCGATCGCCAGACGGCGCGCGCCGCATGCATGGAACGCTGCTGACGGCAACGGCCCTCGCCATGCTGATGCTTGCCTATGGCGCCTTCCGGCTCGGCGCCAACCGGACCGAATTTGTCGACGGCGTGACGCTGCGGCTGATGCAGCCCAATCTTCCTCAGGACGCGAAGTTCCGTCCCGAAAACGGCGAGAAAATCCTGCGTCGCTATCTTGCGCTTTCGGAACGCGCGACCAACCAACAGCCCGCTGGACTCGCCGGAGTCACCCATCTCATCTGGCCTGAATCGGCGTTTCCCTACATCATCTCGCACAAGCCGCAGGCGCTGGCGGCGATTGCACATGCCCTTAAGGGGCGCGTTCTTCTCACGGGCGCCGCCCGGGCGGAAGGCGACGGCGACGGACGGCGCGGTAGAATTTTCAATTCGATCGAAGCGCTGCGCGGCGACGCGATCGTCGCCTATTATGACAAGATCCATCTTGTCCCTTTCGGAGAATATCTGCCGCTCGAGGAATGGCTGCGGCCGCTTGGAATCAACCAGCTCGTTCCTGGAATATGGGACCGCGGCGCGGGGCCGCGTCTTCTCGCCGCGCCCGGCCTGCCGCCGATAGCCCCGCTCATCTGCTACGAGGCGATTTTTTCCGGCGACGCGATCGAGAGCGGCGCCGAACGGCCGCGGCTTTTTCTCAACGTCACTAATGACGGATGGTTTGGACTGACGACCGGCCCATACCAGCATATGGCACAGGCGCGCCTGCGCGCCATCGAGGAAGGCCTGCCGATGATCCGGGTCGCCAATACCGGCGTTTCAGCGATCATCGACGCCTATGGACGCATCCTTCAGTCGCTTCCGCTCGGCCAGGAGGGCGTCATCGACGGACGTCTGCCCAAAGAAACCGCGCCAACGGTCTTTGCGACTTTTGGCGCCTCGGCCTTCCCGGCGCTGCTTGCGCTCTCGACGGCGCTGGCCCTGATCGGAGTCGCTGGTCGAATTCCGTCGTCGCCCGCCGAGACGGGCCTGTATCCGTCTAGGGTCGATCGCCCGTCCCGACCGAACCGGCGCGGTCGACCGCCCGATTAAAAAAATATCGATCCGCGACCGCTCTCAACTCTAATATTTATTGAAATTCATTGAGATGCTGCAATCTGGCTTGCGCGTTCGACAAGGAGTCGGCTACAAGCGAGCGGGAGGCGATAAATTTGAAGAAGGCGCCAGATCCGATCGATCGCCACGTCGGCAGCCGCGTACGCATGCAGCGTATTCTCATGAAAATGAGTCAGGAGAAGCTTGGCGAGGCGCTCGGAATCACTTTTCAGCAGGTGCAGAAATACGAAAAAGGCGCCAATCGTATTGGCGCTAGTCGCCTGCAGCAGATTTCGAAGACTTTGAAAGTCCCGCCGTCCTTTTTCTTCGAGGGCGCGCCGGCAGGCGGGGCGTCCGCGCAGTCGGACGGTTTTGCCGAAGAATCTTCGTCGCAATATGTCGTAGAATTTCTGTCGACGGCGGAAGGCCTGCATCTCAATCGCGCTTTCGCCCGCATCCGCGATCCCAAAGTGCGCAAGCGTGTGCTTGATCTTGTCACGACGCTCGCAGAACAGTCAGAACACGCGGAGGAGTAGAATGTCGTTCTCCAAAACGAACGATCGGGGCTTTTCAGCTTGACGCACCGAACGGGCGCTGGCAGATGAACCCGCCTGCTTGAGCAATTTTCGACTCTTCCTCGAAGCTATCGGAGATGTGGAAGTGACCCGGAAGAATTATCTTTTCACGAGCGAGTCGGTTTCCGAGGGCCACCCCGACAAGGTGTGCGACCGCATTTCCGATGAAATCGTTGACGAATTTTTCCGCGAAGGCCCCAAGGCGGGCATCGACCCCTACGCCATTCGCGTCGCCGCTGAAACTTTGGCGACGACGAACCGGGTGGTCATCGCCGGAGAAGTGCGCGGACCGCATGTCTCCTTCGACCGCATCATCGAAATCGCGCGCAACGCCATCCGCGACATCGGCTATGAGCAGCGGGGGTTCCACTGGAACACTGCCAATGTCGAAGTGCTCCTGCACGAACAGTCCGTCGACATCGCGCAGGGCGTCGACGCCGCCGGCAACAAGGACGAGGGCGCCGGCGACCAGGGCATTATGTTCGGCTATGCGGTGCGCGAAACGCCCGAACTGATGCCGGCTCCGCTCTATTATTCGCATAAGATTTTGGAGGGGCTCGCGAAGGCGCGCCACAACGGTAAGGAAAAGGGCCTGGGACCCGACGCCAAGAGCCAGGTGACGGTTCGCTACGCCGACGGCAAGCCGGTGGAGGCGACGCAGATCGTCCTGTCGCATCAGCATGTCGACGAGAGCCTGTCGCCCGCCGACATTCGCAACCTCGCGGAACCCTATATCCGCGCTGCGCTACCTGACGGCTGGATCACCAACACGACCGTCTGGCACGTCAATCCGACTGGTAAATTCTTCATCGGCGGTCCCGACGGCGACGCCGGCCTCACGGGACGCAAGATCATTGTCGACACCTATGGCGGCGCCGCGCCGCACGGCGGCGGGGCCTTCTCCGGCAAGGATCCGACCAAGGTCGATCGCTCGGCGGCTTACGCCGCCCGCTATCTCGCCAAAAATATCGTCGCGGCCGGTCTCGCCGATCGCTGCACGCTGCAGCTGTCCTATGCGATCGGCGTCGCCGAGCCGCTGTCGATCTATGTCGATCTTCATGGCACCGGCAATGTTTGCGAAGAGAAGGTGGAAGAACTGCTGCCTCAGCTGGTGCGCCTCTCGCCGCGCGGCATTCGCGAGCATCTTCAGCTCAACCGACCGATCTACGCCCGCACTTCCGCCTATGGCCATTTTGGCCGAACGCCCGACGCGGACGGAGGTTTCTCCTGGGAAAAGACTGATCTCGTCGACCAGTTGAAATCGCATTTCGCGTAAATTCGGCTGACCGAGACGGTCCAGAGCCGCGCTGCGAGACGTCAAATGGGCGCGGCCAATCGGCGCTTATGAGCGAAACATCTCAGCAGCGACGGCCTTACGCGCGCCTCTACGGCCGCTCCAAAGGCAAGGCGCTTCGAAAGCATCAGGCGGAGCTGATCGATGAGCTTCTGCCGCGCCTGTCGCTGGACCTTTCGCGGCCCGCGCCGTCAGTCACGCGCGAGACGCATCTCGAAATCGGCTTCGGCGGCGGCGAACATCTGATTGCGGCGGCGACAGAGAGCCCTGACGTCGACTTCATCGGTTGCGAGCCGTTCGTCAATGGCGTGGCGAAGCTCCTCGCCCGCATCGAGGAACACGGCCTGACGAATATCCGGCTGCATCAGGGCGACGCCGCCGACGCGCTCGACTGGCTGCCGGACGACAGCGTGTCGCGCATCTATCTCTTTTACCCCGATCCCTGGCCGAAACGGCGCCATCGCAAGAGACGATTCATTGCGCGCGACAATCTCGACCGTCTGGCGCGCGTGATGCATACGGGCGCGGAGCTGCGTTTTGCGACTGATATCGACGATTATGCCGCCTGGACCCTGGCTCGGTTGCGCGCCCACCCTGCCTTCTCCTGGCGCGCCCGGCGCACCGAAGACTGGCTGGAGCCCTGGCCGGGGTGGACGCGCACCAAATATGAAGCCAAAGCCATGGCCGAAGGCCGAAATCCGGTCTATCTGACCTTCGTCCGGACGCAGCGCTAGGCAGCCGCGAAGGACAAAGCTCCGAAATCAGACGGCGATAATGGCGACGAGGGGAAAAGCGCATGGTTGAGACGGCGAGAATGACTGGCGCGCCAACGACGCCGGTGGAAACGACGACGGAACGGTTCCGCGCCGACGTTCTCGACGCATCGATGCGGCAAATCGTGCTCGTGGATTTCTGGGCGCCGTGGTGTGGACCCTGTCGCCAGCTCGCGCCGGTCATCGAGCGGCTGGTCGCCGCGGCTGGCGGCAAGATCGCCCTCGTCAAAATGAACATCGACGCCGATCCACTGATCGCCGATCAATTGGGCGTCAAGTCGATCCCGGCGGTCGTCGCCTTTCAGCGCGGGCGGCCTGTCGACGGCTTCGTCGGCGCGCTGCCGGATAGTCAGGTCAAGGGCTTTCTGGAGCGGCTCGTCGGCCCGATCGAGGCTGAGAGCGACGCTCTGGAAGCGGCGCAGGCGATGATCGCGGACGGCGATCTCGCGGGCGCGGAGTCGCTTCTTGGCGAACTTGCCGGCGGCGAGCCGCCCAACGCCAAGGCCGCCGCGGCGCTGCTCCGCCTCTACATCGACACGGCGCGGTTCGATGACGCGCGCGCGGTGCTCGACGGGCTTCCCGCATCGGCGCGCCGCGACAGCGATATCGCAGCGGCTGCGGCGGCGCTTCAGAACGCCGAGCAAGCTCAAGACCTCGGCGAAATAGACGATCTGAGAACGCGCATCGCTTTCAATCCTAACGACCTCCAGGCCCATTTCGATCTTGCGCTCGCGCTCAACGCCAAGGACCTGCGCGAGGAAGCGGCGGATGCGCTGCTTGAAATCATCCGGCGCGACCGTAGTTGGAATGACGATGGCGCAAGAAAGCAGCTCATCCAGTTTTTCGAGGCGTGGGATCCGATGGACAAGGCGGCCGTGACCGCGCGGCGGCGGCTGTCCGCGCTGCTCTATTCGTAGGAGGCGTTCGCCAAGATGAGCCTGAACCGTCCCTATGCGGATGTCGGCGAACTGCCGGAGATTCTGCCGCTTTTTCCGCTTTCGGGCGCGATATTGCTGCCGCGCGGCGAGTTGCCGCTCAATGTCTTCGAGCCGCGCTATCTCGCGATGGTCGACGACGCGATCGCCAGCGCCCGTCTAATCGGCATGATCCAGCCTTTGCCCGGCGACGAGACTGCCGTGGACGCGACGCAACTCTATGACATTGGCTGCGCCGGACGCCTCACGCGTCTCGCCGAGACCGGGGACGGCCGCTATCTCGTCACGCTCACGGGCGTGGCGCGATTTCGCGTCCTCGATGAGCTGAAAGTCCGGACGCCCTACCGGCAATGTCGGGTCAGCTATAACGAATTTTCCGAGGATCTGCTGATGGGCGCCGGCGCCGACGCGGTCGACCGCGACAGCATGGTGTCGATGTTGCGCAACTTCGCCGAATGTTCGAAACTTGAAGTCGACTGGGCGAGCATCGACGCGGCGCCGACGGAGACGCTCGTCAATGCGTTGGCGATGATGTGTCCATTCGGCGCAAACGACAAGCAGGCGCTCGTCGAAGCGATTGATTTGAAAACCCGCGCGGAAACGCTTGTCGCGCTCGCCAAACTCGATCTCGCGCAGCGAAACGCCGGCCGGCCGCAATGGCATTGAAGGAAATTGACCGCAATGACTGACGAACGCGATTCCAGCGCCGAGAAATTCGAATCCGCGGCGGAACCGACCCGGATCGATCCGCGCCTGCTCGAAATCCTCGTCTGCCCGCTCACTAAAACCACGCTCGAATATGACAGCGCGCGACAGGAGCTGATCTCGCGCTCGGCGCGGCTCGCCTATCCGATCCGGGACGGCATTCCGATCATGCTGCCGGAAGAGGCGCGCCAGATCGACTGAGCAAATCGTCCGCGATGGACGAGACCGCGCCGTCCGCGCTTCTGGCGCTTCTCGATCTGGAAGTGGTCGAACGAGACCTCTTCCGCGGTTACAGCCCGCTCCCTTCCGGACGCCAAGTCTATGGCGGACAGGCCGTCGCGCAAGCGCTCGTCGCGGCGACCCGCACCGTGCCGGCGGACCGACCGGTTCATTCGCTGCACGGCTATTTCGTCCTCGCCGGCGATCCAGCGACGCCGATCGACTTTTCGGTCGAACGCGTGCGGGACGGCAAGAGTTTCGCGACGCGACGCTGCAATGCGACCCAGCGCGGGCAGACGATCTTTTCGATGGAGGCGTCGTTTCAGCGCCGCGAACAGAGCCTCGCGCATGCTGAGTCGATGCCGGAAGCGCCAGACCCGGAAAGCCTCGACGACGTGCATGCGCTGGTCGAGCGCTTTCGCGCCTTTCTTCCGGAGCAGATCGAAAGTTGGCTCAAGCGACGAAGCGCGCTCGACATGCGCGTCGTCGCGCCCGACGACGTGTTTTTTCCTGAACGCCGCGCCGCCGGCCAGATGATCTGGTTTCGCGTGCGCGGCGTCCTGCCTGACGACCCCGCCGTTCATATTGCGCTGCTCGCCTATCTTTCCGACATGACTTTACTCAATACGGCGCTGCTCGTTCATGGTCTGACGATCTTCGACCCGAAAATTCAGGTCGCGAGCCTCGATCATGCACTATGGATTCACGAGACGCCGCGCGTCGACCAATGGCTGCTCTACGCCCAGCAAAGCCCATGGGCGGGCGGCGCGCGGGCGCTGACTCGCGGCCAGATATTTACCCGTGAGGGGCGGCTCGTCGCCTCGGTGAGCCAGGAAGGTCTGGTGCGCTTACGTGGCGCCTCGTGATCGTCAGCATCTGCCTGTAGTTAAGGCGCCAGCTGAAAACTTGTGCAAATTCTAGGCGCCATATAGTGCGCCCAGCGCCTTGAGCGCAACCCGCGCAAACAAGCGGTCACGGCCGCTGACAGCGAGGCTTTTGCGGAGGCCGGCAAAGGGCATAGCTAAACCTTGGCGCGCGTGTTGGCGCGGCAATGCGCGCCGTCGCGCCCGCCGATCGGCGACGCTAGGCGTCAGCGCGGCTGGCACGCCATTTGAAAGCTTCCCGTCGCCGACGCGGCGGCGTCCTCTCCGCGAGCCACGACCGAGACGCCGCCGTCAAACGAGCGACTCTCGCCAACGAGGTCGATAACAACAGGATTGGCAGATGAAAATCGTGACAGCGATCATCAAGCCGTTCAAGCTCGATGAGGTCCGCGACGCGCTGACCAACATCGGCGTGCACGGCCTTACCGTGACTGAAGTCAAGGGCTACGGACGCCAGAAGGGGCATACGGAAATTTATCGCGGCGCCGAATATGCGATCAGTTTCCTGCCGAAGCTCAAAATCGAAGTCGCCGTCGACGCGGCGATGATCGATCAAGTGATCCAGGCAATCTCCAACACCGCGCGCACCGGACAGATCGGCGACGGAAAGATTTTCGTCACGCCGCTCGAGCGCGCCATCCGCATCCGCACCGGCGAAACCGACGCCGACGCGCTTTGATCGCCTCCCCGCAACATCAGGAGCTCTGACACATGAAACTTCCTTCGCCTCGAAGCGCTTCGATCGCTTCGGTCATTGCGGGAACGGCGATGTCGGCCTTGCTGGCGTTTCCAGCCTTAGCCGCGAATGACCCGACGCCCAATCCCGGCGACACCGCCTGGATGCTCACATCCTCGGCCCTCGTGCTGATGATGTCGATTCCTGGCCTGGCGCTGTTCTACGGCGGTCTGGTGCGCGCCAAGAACATGCTGTCGATCCTGTCGCAGACCTTCGCGATCGTCGCGCTCGTCGGCGTCATCTGGACGATCTATGGCTATTCGCTCGCCTTCGGCGACGGCGGCTCGCTAAGCAGCTACATCGGCGGCTTCAACAAGCTGTTCATGAAAGGCGTCACCGCCTCCTCCAACGCGGCGACCTTCACGCCGGGACACGTCATTCCGGAATACGCCTATTTCGTCTTCCAGATGACCTTCGCGATGATCACCCCGGCGCTGATCATCGGCGCCTTCGCCGAGCGCATGAAATTCTCGGCCGTGCTGCTCTTCGTCGCCTTCTGGGTGACGGTCATCTACTTCCCGATCGCGCATTGGGTGTGGGGCGTGGCCGATCCGAACGCGCTGGTCGACGCCGCGACGCAACTCGCCGCGGCCGGCGACGAGGCGGCCAAGGCGGCGGCACAGGAGAAGATCGACGAGATCAACGCCGCCGTCGGCTGGCTCGCCGGCAAAGGCGCGCTGGACTTCGCTGGCGGCACGGTGGTGCATATCAACGCTGGCATTGCCGGGCTCGTGGGCGCAATCATGGTCGGCAAGCGCATCGGCTACGGCAAGGAGGCTTTGCCGCCGCATTCGCTCACCTTGTCGATGGTCGGCGCCTCGCTGCTGTGGGTTGGCTGGTTCGGCTTCAACGCCGGATCGAACCTGGAATCGAACGGCTTGACGGCGCTCGCTTTCGTCAACACCATGGTGGCGACGGCTGCGGCGGCGCTGTCCTGGATGATCGTCGAATGGCTGGTAAAAGGTAAACCTTCCATGCTCGGTCTCATCACAGGCGCGGTCGCCGGCCTCGTTGCGGTGACGCCGGCGTCAGGCTTCGCCAGCCCGGTGGGCGCCATCGTCCTCGGCCTCGCGGTTTCACCGATCTGCCTGTTCTTCGTCGACTTCGTGAAGAAGCTCGCCGGCTATGACGACGCGCTCGACGTGTTCGGCGTACACTGCATCGGCGGCATCACCGGCGCGCTGGCGACCGGCATTCTGGTCAATCCCGATCTCGGCGGCGTCGGCATCACCGACTACACCAATCTCGAAGACTTCGTTGGAACATACGACATGGTTGCGCAGATGAAGGCGCAGGCGACCGCCGTCGTCGCGACTCTTTTGTGGTCGGGCATCGGTTCGGCGATCCTCTTCAAGATTGTCGACGTGATCATCGGTCTGCGGCCCACGCCCGATCAGGAGCGCGAAGGCCTCGACATCACCGATCACGGCGAGCGCGCTTACAACTACTAAAGCTCAGTCTCCTGGCACGATGCGAAGCGGCGCCCACGGGCGCCGTTTCATTTTGTGGTCGCGTCTCTAGCGCTGATGGCCGGGCGTGCATCCTTCTCCCATCGGGAGAAGGTGGCCCCGCAAAGCGGGATCGGATGAGGGGTCGCAACTTTCCACGATCGTCACCCCCTCTCTCGGTCGCTCCGCGCTAACCCTCTCCCTTTGGGAGAGGGTTAGCGCGCGCCATGGACGTATTGCGCTCGTCATCAAGCGGCGGCAACATGCGCGCCCTTCGATTTATCGAGACGAGCGTAGACTATTGTTTCGAAATATGAGGCGCG